>JAIPJD010000018.1 GCA_021734365.1 Mariprofundaceae bacterium
AGCCACATGGTTGCGACAGGCCCGGAAGGCCAGCCAGATTTACGGCAATGGTAAAGATGTCCGAGAGGTACATGGTGAGCGGGTCATCAGTTTTTTCGCCCAGTTTAAAAGCAGTAATCGGGCTGGTTGGCGTAGCAATGATATCCACTTTCTCAAAAGCCCTGATGAAATCCTGCTGCACCAGTGTACGAACCTGCTGGGCCTTCAGATAATAGGCATCGTAATACCCTGATGAGAGTGCAAAGGCACCGGTCAGGATACGGCGTTTTACTTCCGATCCGAACCCTTCATCACGCGAGCGTGTGTACATATCGAGAAGATCTTCAGGATTTTCACAGCGGTGGCCGAATCGGACACCATCGTAACGTGACAGATTGGCTGAGGCCTCTGATGGTGCAATCACGTAATAGGCCGCGACCGCATATTCGGTATGCGGAAGTGAGATATCGATAATTTCAGCACCGAGTGCTTCACACTGTTTCAGGGCATCTTCGATGGCTGCACGAACACCTGCATCCATGCCATCAACGAAATACTCGCGCGGCCTGCCGATCTTCAACCCCTTCATATCGGTCGCATCGCAGGCACCCAGCCAGTCAACTGCCGGAGCATCATCGACTGATGTTGCGTCACGGCTGTCGTGACCGGATATGGCCGCAGTAATCATAGCACTGTCTCTAACGGTACGCGTCATCGGTCCCGCCTGATCCAGTGAAGAGGCAAAGGCAATAATGCCACGGCGTGAAACACGGCCATAAGTGGGTTTCAGACCCGTAATGCCGCAAACAGAAGCAGGCTGACGAATTGAGCCGCCGGTATCCGTACCCAGAGCGGCAGGGGCCAATGCTGCTGCCACAGCCGCAGCAGAACCTCCGGATGAACCACCGGGAATAGCATCGGTATCCCAGGGGTTGCGGCAGACGCCAAACGCGGAGGTTTCGGTGGAAGAGCCCATGGCGAACTCATCCATGTTGGTTTTACCAACCAAAACAGCACCGGCTTCTTTCAGAAGGGTGATGACGTGCGCATCGTAAGGTGCGTGGAAATTTTCAAGAATTTTTGAGCAGCAGCGGGTCGGGCCATCCTGCGTGCAGAAAATATCTTTTACGGCAATCGGCAGTCCTTCAAGTGGACGCGCTTCATGTTTGGCGCGATATCTGTCAGAGGCTTCTGCCTGATCCATCACATGTTTCGGATCGATGTGAACAAAGGCGTTAAGCGTATCGTTATGGGAAGCAATGCGGTCCAGATAGAGCCTGGCGACATCTACAGCAGTGGCAGCACCGCTGTCGAGGCGCTCTTTGATTTCGGATAGGGAACTAAATGGCATGATTTACTCGATTACTTTAGGAACTACGTATAGCCCCGATTCAGTTTTAGGGGCGGGTGCTTGCAATTCGTCACGGCGATTGCTGTTGGTTACAACATTGGCGCGCAGTGGCATCGCAGCATCGTGCGGGTGTGCCGTGGCAGCAACACCTTCAGTGTTTACTTCTGAAAGTGTTTCAATGTACCCCAGAATTCCCGAGAGCTGCGGCCCCAGTTCGGCAGCCTCATCCTCCGTCAGGCGGATGCGAGCCAGCATCGCTACTTTATTTACATCAATATCCATTGACATGACCTCTGTCTGTTCTGATCTCTAATCGGAATCGGCGCGAAGCTTAGCCCTATTTATACGCGAATTGAACCTTGGAACGGTTTAGCTCATTTGAAAAACAGCTCCCGTACTGTTTCAGGTTTATCCCGGGATGCATCAAGCCGGTGTTTGTGCCATAAATACAGTATGCTGAAACGATATTTTCCGAACCTGCTGCTGGTTTTCTGTTTACTGTTCCCGGCCTGTTCATCTCAGCCGCAACTGCCAGGGCTTGCGCCGGATGCAACCATTCTCTCGTTTGGTGACAGTCTGACTTATGGCACAGGTGCAAAAAAGAATGAGAGCTATCCCGCTGTTCTCTCCCGGCTAACCGGCCTCAACGTGGTCAACGCCGGTATTCCCGGTGAAGTTACCACTGCCGGAGTGGCAAGGCTTGCCGATGTTCTCGAAGAGGTTCAGCCCAGCCTGCTGCTTCTCTGCCACGGCGGTAATGATATGATCAGAAAGGAGAGTTTGCCGATGGCAGCGGATAACCTTCGTGCCATGATCACTATGGCTAAACAGCAGGGGATATCGGTGATGTTGATTGCCGTACCCAGACCGGGGTTGTTGCTAAGTCCGCCGGAGTTTTATGAGCAGGTCGCTGAAGAAATGAATATTCCTGTCGAGACAGACGTGCTTGCAGACATTCTCTCTGATCGCTCGCTCAAGTCGGATACGATTCATCCAAACCGGGAAGGTTACAGGGCCATGGCTGAGAGGATATTCCAGTTGCTGAAGGAGGTTGGTGCACTCTGATTCATGTTGCCGGTGACACCCGGCTTCACCGTCCGTTAGCGCGACGTTGTCTCTTTCTATTCAGGCCTGTTCTGTTATCCGGTCGGCTATTTCACGGTAGAGATCAAAATGGTTGAACCTTCTGCGCTGCCTGAACGGATTCAGCCAGAAGTTCTGGCCAATCACTTCAAAATGGTCGGCATGGAGTGTTCTGACATGCTCGCCCCACATAGCCGATACCACAGATACCTGTGCGTCATTTGCCCCCTCTGACTGCTGAATGATACGGCCCAGATCTCTGACACTCCAGGGCAGTTCATTCACGGGTCGGCAGCATGAGTAGCTGCGATAGCAGACTACAGCTGAATCGGGTGTGTTCTCGTTGAATGTTTTCATATGCCCGGTGGTCAGCTCGTGTACGCCATTGAACAACCTGTAAAATGAGATGCTTCTGCAGATGTAATCGGCGGCCGGAGAACCCCTGTGCGGCGTAGCAAGCGTGGTTAAGCTATGGACTTTCTCATGGCCATCAAGGTGGGTAATAAAGTGCCGCGCGTAAAGTCCACCCATTGAGTGCCCGATCAGGTGCAGGGGGCCGCTCTCGCCTTCAAGCTGTCCGGCAAGTGATTTGGCCTGAATTTCAATGCAGGAAGCAGGCGGCACACGTGGTGTAATAACCCGGAACCCTCGTTGTTCATAAAAGTCCTGAACACCATTGAAATAGTCCCAGTAGATGATCCGGCTGAAGCCGAACAGCCCGTGCAGAAGTACAATTGCGGGGTCGCTCATGGCCTCCGGCTGAAGAATCGAAGCAGTGAGAGCTGCGGTGAACGCGGTCCATCAATGGGCACAGGGTAGTCACCGGAGAAGCAGGCGTCACAGTGTTGATCACGGGGCTTGCCCACAGCACGGTACATGCCCTCAGATGAGACAAAGGCAAGTGAGTCGGCATTGATGGCCTCGCACATCTCTTCCATATCCATCTTGTTGGCCAGCAGTTCATCCTCATTGGGCGTGTCGATGCCATAGAAGCAGGAGTGTCTGGTTGGCGGACTGGAGATACGCATATGCACCTCTTTGGCACCGGCAGCCCTGACCATCTCGACAATCTTGCGGCTGGTTGTGCCGCGGACAATGGAGTCATCCACCAGTATGATCCGTTTGCCCTCGATCAGTCTGCGGTTCGGGTTCAGTTTCAGTTTTACACCAAAATTCCGGATTGACTGCTGTGGCTCGATGAATGTGCGCCCGACATAATGGTTCCGGATCAGACCCATCTGGAACGGAATGCCGGAGGCCTCCGCATAACCCATGGCTGGCGGTACGCCGGAGTCAGGAACCGGGACAACAATATCAGCTTCAACAGGGGACTCTTTGGCCAGCTCCATGCCGATCCGGTAGCGGGCCTGGTAGACGTTCACACCTTCGAGGTTTGAATCCGGACGGGCAAAATAGACATATTCAAAGACGCAGAACTTCGATGAGGAGTCGTCAAATGGGCGCAGGCTCTGGACGCCATGTTTATCGATAAGCACCATCTCACCCGGCTCAACATCGCGCTCATAGGTGGCACCGATCAGGTCAAATGCGCAGGTTTCGGATGCCAGAACGTATGAGCCATCCAGCTTGCCCAGCACCAGTGGACGGATGCCGTTACGATCACGCAGTCCGATCAGTTTGGTTTCGGTCAGCACCAGAAGTGAGAAGCCGCCGGCCAGTTTATTCACGGCATCGGTCAATCGTGACTGGGTTGTTTCGCCACTGCTTCTGGCAACCAGATGGATCAGCACCTCTGTGTCGGATGTGGACTGGAAGATCGAGCCTTCCTTTTCAAGCTCTTTACGCAGCGCTGTTGCATTGACAATGTTGCCATTGTGACACATGGCAATGCCGCCGTGGGAATACTCAAATGAGAATGGCTGGCAGTTTCTCAGGCCCGACTCGCCGGAAGTGGAGTAACGGACATGGCCAATACTGCTACTGCCGGTCAATTCGCTGATCTCCGATTTTTTGAAAATATCGGCAACCAGGCCCATGCCGCGATGACTGTTGAATGTATGGCCATCGGTACAGACGATACCGGCAGACTCCTGACCACGGTGCTGTTGTGCATAGAGCCCGAGGTATGCGACGTTGGCCGCTTCCGGATTATTGTAAACACCGAAGACGCCACACTCATCGTGGAAGTGGTCATCAGCTTCGTGAACAGGGGGGAGATGATCGTTTGTCATGGTCACTTCATGCTATCCTGAATAATCGATTCCAGCTTCTTTTTGTCGGCAGCAGGAATTCTATCAATCACCTTCTCGGTTGCCTTCTTTTCCTGCGGGGCAGCAGTGATAGCTGCGCCACCCTGACGGGAGAAGGGATAGCCTTCGGGAATTACCTTGCCGATCATATATCCCGCTTCAATGGCGTGGGGGGTCAACATGCTCTCTTTCATCCACTTGTGGTCAGGTTTGGCATAGGAGGTATAGATCAGGAATGCCAGCGAAATAAGCAGCAGGCCCCGGGCGGCACCGAAGAAAATACCCAGCGTACGGTCGGTTGTTGTCAGGTCTGCCATATCAACAAGTTTGCGGATGATGGCGCCGACAATACCGACAATGACCATGATAAGGACGAATACCAGTGCAAAGCCTGCGATATCGGCAACAGTTCCATTGGTGATCCACTGGCCGAGGATATCACCTGCCTCACCGGAAGTGCGGCTGGCAACAAAGAATGCAGCCACAAGGCCGATAAGAGAAATAATCTCCCGAACAAAGCCACGCCATAGCGAAAGAACAACAGAGAGTCCGACAATACCAATCAGGATATAATCAAAAAAGTTCAAATCATCCTCGATTTAAGGCTATCTGTACTGCCTCGGATAGATGTTTTGCCGGCAGACATGTAAGCCCGACGGCAGATTTCCGAAGCGTAGCAGCAAGATTCGACTCCTGCACCCTTGTTTCATTTTCACGTGGCAGAAGCAGCTTTGAGAAACCCAGATTGGCGGCTTCACGAGCCCGTGCCTCAGGGTTACCGACAGGCCGGATTTCACCGGTCAGGCCTACTTCACCGAACAGTGCCATCTCGGAAGGCAGTGGTTTCTCCTGATAGGCGGAGATGATCGCCAGCAGCACGGCAAGATCGGCCGCCGGCTCACTGATTCTGGCACCGCCGGCAACATTCACATAAATATCAAATTGACCGAGCGGGATGCCGATGCGGCGCTCCAGTACAGCAGCCAGCATGGCAATTCGATTGATATCAAGCCCAACCGATGAACGTTTCGGCGTAGAGTATACAGTAGGGGCCACCAGCGCCTGAACCTCAACCAGAAGCGGGCGCGTGCCCTCCATGCAGGCCAGCACGGTGGAGCCCGGAACATCATGGGCTCGCTCGGCAAGAAAAAGTTTCGAGGCATCCCGGATACCGATCAGTCCCCGGTCACTCATCTCAAACACGCCGATTTCACCAGCCGGTCCGAAGCGGTTTTTCACTGCCCTGAGAATCCGGTGGGTATGTCCCTTATCACCCTCAAAATAGAGTACGGCATCTACCATATGCTCCAGTACACGCGGACCGGCAATACTGCCATCCTTGGTAACGTGCCCGGCCAGGATCAGCGCATGGCCAAGTTGTTTAGCCTGTTGTATCAGCGCCGCAGCACAGTCACGAACCTGTGACACCGTGCCGGGTGCAGATGTCAGGCGATTGGTCACCATGGTCTGGATTGAATCAATAACCACGGCTGCAGGCCGCTGTTTCGAGATGGTCGCCATGATTGATTCAAGTTCTGATGCGGAGATCAGCATCAACTCCTGATGCAGCGCATCAATACGTTCACCACGCATTTTCACCTGCGAAGTGGATTCCTCTCCGGTGATATAGAGCATGCCCCCGAGCGCAGCCAGATGAGATGAGGCCTGGAGAAGCAGGGTCGATTTTCCGATACCCGGGTCGCCGCCGATCAGTACGGCCGAACCGGGGACTAGCCCGCCGCCAAGGACACGGTCCAGCTCTTCCACCCCGGTATCACGGCGTGGAGTATCTCTGCCTGAAATCTCCGTAATAGATGAGGCATTGAGAATTTTACCTTTACTGCCGACTCTTGCAGTAATCGGTGCATCATTTTGCTCAACGATGCAGTTCCATTCGTTGCAGTCCGGACACTGTCCCGCCCATTTGCGATGTTCAGCACCGCAATTCTGGCAGACAAAAATCGATTTTGACATGGCGATGAACTGTACACATGAAGTTGTTCTTGTGCACTTAGCGTGCATATGGATTGGTTATATGGATTGATGAATCGCTGAAATACAAATTGTAACTGTTTCAGTCGTGGTCGCCATTAGCCCGCTTGGAAGCATACATAGCTGCATCCGCATGCTGGATCAGCCCATCAATATTATCTGAATCATCGGGGTAAATGCTGATTCCAAGACTGCACCCGACATTGAATTCAGTCCCGTTCAGCTTGATAGGCTGACGAAATACATCTCTGATCTTGCTGGCAACGTTGCCGACACCTTCAGTTTCATCCATATCCGCCAGAATAAAGGTAAATTCATCACCCCCATAGCGGGCAATCAAATCAGTTTTTCGCAAGCAGCCTGTCATGCGTTCTGAAACTTCACGCAGTGTTATATCGCCAGCTGCATGGCCCAGTGTATCATTGATATGTTTAAACCGGTCCAGATCAACAAACATGACAGCCAGTTTTTTATTGTTCCGCTCTGCCCGGGCAACGGCTACTTCCAGCCGGTCAATAAACATATAGCGATTGGGAAGCCCTGTAAGCGGGTCTTTAAGGGCGAGGTTCTTAAGCTCTTTTTCCGCCTGTTTCCGTAAACGAACCTCCTCCTTCAGGGCATCAGTTTTCTGCATCAGGTATTCGGCCTG
This sequence comes from Mariprofundaceae bacterium, assembly GCA_021734365.1. Classification (GTDB taxonomy): domain Bacteria; phylum Pseudomonadota; class Zetaproteobacteria; order Mariprofundales; family Mariprofundaceae; genus WSZY01. Next base: position 7,265 of record JAIPJD010000018.1, read on the forward strand.
TTGCTTAAGTTCGGAATGGGCACGGGCATTTTCAAGCGCAAAACCAACTGCCTGAACCATGATGGTGACAAGGTCGACATCACCCTGCCGGAAGTGTTCACCCTCAGCTTTATCGGCCAGATTAAGGACTGCTATTAACTTACCACCGGAACGTATAGGCAGTGACAGGAAAGATGGGGAAGTGTATTGCGGGTCATTTTTTTTCCTGAAGCGTATATCTGTTTCGATATCATCTACCAGAAGCGGTCCTGTTCCAGCATCCATAACATGGTGAACTATGGAATCTTTTATTGAGATAATGGCTCCGGCTATGACATTACTCCTGGGCCCTCTGGAGCTGACAACATGAAAGTTCTCGCCATCCTTATCAATGAGGAATACGGAGCCGATTCCGGCTTTATTGACCTGCATGGCCTTGTCGAGCAGGTGGCTGAGCAGTCTGTTTATATCCAGGCTGACGCTTACTTCTTCAGCAAACTCTTTGACCAACAGCAACTCAACTGCCCTGCGTTGCAGGTCGTTACCAGCCATCTGGTATCGTTCCAGCAATGCTCCAAAGCTGTCTGCGATTCCACGCAACTCATGAGCGCCCTTGATTTCTTTCAGCTCTTCCAACAGATGTTCTGACCCTCTCATCATGACAGATGAAATCGCGGAGACTTGCGAAAAGAGACTTTGTAACAGGGCCAGGACACATAAAATGATGATAATCGAAAATAGATAAGGGATAATATATTTGGCTTGCATTATATCAGAAAAAGAGGTCATACCACTGACAACATACAGAAAAACAATGGTTGGAATGGGGAACAACAGCAGGGAGATAATACGGAACTGATGGCTTAGCTTTTTATCTTCGATGCTGTATTTGTCTGTCCATTTATCAACCAAACCAATACACCTCCCCCGACTTTAGTCGCAACACTTCTATAGTATTGCGGGTATTTCAGCTATTGGCAACCTGCATGGGTTACAGCATCAGGTTGAGTCCACCCGGGCTCAGTGTTTGCGTGTTGAAGGGGGATGTGGACAGAAGCGTGCGGGTGTCATTGTCTTAAATAACCGGTTTTAGCTTCCGGCTCAACTGGCCACTCAACTTCTATCTCTTGCGACGTTCACGGAAGAAGGATTTAAGCAGCCTGCCACACGCATCAGCCAGCACGCCTGAGGTGATTACCGGTTGATGATTGAGCCGCTGATCACTCAAAACAGATGAGAGCGATTCCACGGCACCTGTTTTCGGGTCTGCTGCACCATAAACAACTCTGCCGATGCGGGCATGAATGATTGCACCGGCGCACATCGTGCACGGCTCAAGCGTGACATAGAGCGTGGAGCCGATGAGTCGATAGTTCTTCATCGCTTTACAGGCCATACGGATCACCCGTATCTCAGCGTGAGCCAGGGCATCATGTGTGGTGATCGGGGCGTTGTATGAAACGAACGCCTCTCCATCTTTACTGACCAGCACTGCCCCCACAGGAACCTCACCATTTTCTGCTGCAATTTCAGCCTGTTGCAGTGCCATGTTCATGTAATCGGTGTCAGATTTATGAGACATTACCGGCTGCTGCTTCTGGGATCATAGAGGTCGCGCAGACCCTCGCCGAGAAGGTTGTATCCCAATACTGTGATCAGAATGGCAAGGCCGGGATAGAGTGAGAGCCACCACGCAATCTGAATATTATCCTTGCCTTCGGTCAGCATGTTACCCCATGAGGGGTCGGGAGGCTGCACGCCCAGTCCCAGAAAAGAGAGGCCGGACTCAACCAGCACTGCACCGGCAACACCCAGCACCGCAGAGATCAGTATCGGCCCCATGGCATTGGGCAGCATATAGCGCCAGATCAGCTGGAATGATGAAACTCCCAGGCTCTCCGCAGCCATGATAAATTCACGCTTGCGAAGCGATAGAAATTCAGCCCGAACCAGACGTGTAACACCCATCCACGAAGTCAGCCCGATGACAATCATGATATTCCAGATCGACGGTTCCAGAAATGCGATCACCGCCAGTATAAGAAAGAAGGTGGGGAAGCAGAGCACCATATCGGTTGCCCGCATCAGGAGTGTATCAGCTCTGCCACCGTAGTGGCCGGCAACAGCACCCAGACAGACACCGATCAGTAGAGAGATACCCACAGCCACAAACCCGACAGCAAGCGACACCCGGGCCCCATAGAGCATGCGTGAAAGCACATCGCGCCCGAGTGTGTCCGTACCGCACCAGTGAGCCCATGAAGGGGGGAGAAGAATGTCATGCACACTGATCATCGCCGGGTCATAGGGAGCAATCCACGGGGCAAGAACCGCAGAGAGAACGACTGATGAAACGATCACTCCGCCGATCAGCAGAAGAGGATGAGTGAACCACAGAGACACAGAGGCACGGAGGTTTACAATCATAATACCATCCTCTTGATACCCTGTATCAAGGCTGGAGCATTGAAGTTGAGTAACAGGCCTTTGCCAATGCAAGCGAGTTTCATATAGGTCAGTAGCTGGGCTTCATGAATAGGGAGAATTCGCTCGACTGTTTTAAGTTCAACGATCAATTGGTTTCCGACAACAATATCCATCCGGTAGCCACAATCGAGCTTTACCCCTTTGTACTCGACAGGAAGTGAAACTTCATATTTGTAAGTGATATTATTCAGCTTTAGTTCATGGCACAGGCATGTTTGATAAGCGGACTCCAGTAGCCCCGGCCCCAGCTGTTTGTGCACTTCAATTGCCGCTCCGATCACTTTTTCAGTTAATGAATCTCTCTGTACCTCTGTGTCTCTGTGGTTCATATTATTCACCACCGTGGTGAATTCTTGGATCCGCCCATGCATAAGAGAGGTCTGCCAGAAGATTGCCAGCCAGGGTCAGTACCGCACCAATCACCGTTATCCCCATGACCAGGGGATAGTCACGCGACAGCACAGCTTCATAGAAAAGCAGCCCCATGCCGGGAATAGAGAAGAGTTGTTCAACAATAACAGAGCCCCCGATCAGCCCCGGAATGGAGAGACCCAGCAGTGTAATGATGGGCAGCAGCGCATTCTTCAGTGCCAGGCGATATCGGATATTCTGTTCTGAAATACCCATGGCACGTGCCGTAGTTACATAATCAGCACGAATAACATCAAGCATACCACTGCGCATGAAACGGCTCATACCGGCCAGTCCACCAATAGCGGATACGAATACAGGTAGAATCAGATGTTTGAGCAGGTCGATCTGCTGCTCCCAGAATCCCATCTGTAGCCAGCCATAGTCATGGATGCCGGAGATCGGCAGCAGGTTCATATTTACGCCCAGCGCAATCATCAGCAGCAGGCCCAACCAGAAGGAGGGGATGGCAAAGCCGATAAACACAAAGACAGTCATGCCCCGATCAAACCATGAATTCTGACGCACTGCAGATATAACACCGATCGGAATGGCAATGGCAAGAATCAGAACCATGGCAAGAATGTTGATCCAGAGCGTAACCGGCAGGCGTTCCGCCACCTTATCCAGAACCGGGCGGGCATCACTTGAAAAGGATGTCCCGAAGTCTAAAAACAGCAGTCTTTTCATCCAGTTCCAGTACTGCTCATAAAGCGGTTTATCAAGGCCGTAGTGTGTCCGGAGCCGTTCGATATCCTGGGCTGAAACCTTGGGGTTAAACTCGCTGCCGATCACACTTGGCTCACCGGGTGCAAGGTGCATCATACCGAATGAGATGATGGTGATACCGATCAGGAGGGGGATCATCCCGATGATGCGTTTCAGTGCGTACTGCTTCATGTCGCCCCAACTGTAGAGAATAAAGCAGCCGTAGAGAAGAAAGTCGATAGCGTAAGTCACTTGTTATTCATCGCTCTGACAGCTAATTTTTCATACATATGAGTCACGATCACGTCCACCAAAGCTATTCGGGAGGTAGCCATCTGAATGCTGCACTGGCACTGACGGCTCTGTTTGCAGTTGTTGAACTGGTCGGCGGGCTCATCTCCGGCTCACTGGCGCTGCTTGCTGATGCGGGCCATATGTTTTCAGATGTGGCAGCTCTCGCCATCGCTTCCATCGCCGCTTATATCGCCGGAAAACCGGCACACAGGGGGATGACCTATGGTTATGGCCGTGCAAAGATAATCGCGGCCCAGATCAATGGCCTTGCGCTCTGGTTTCTTGCCGGGTGGATTGCCTGGGAGGCAGTGGGGCGGCTGACATCTCCACCTGAAGTCGATGGTTCGATTATGTTCATAATTGCCCTGGTCGGGCTGGTAGTAAATCTGGTTGTGTTGCGAATTCTGCATGGGAGTGATGAGCACCACTCCGATATCAATACCAGCGCTGCTTACTGGCATGTGCTGGGTGATACACTGGGTTCAGTCGCAGCGATTGTTGGCGGCTCGGTTATTCTTCTGACCGGCTGGATGATGATAGATCCGCTACTCTCGTTTGTGGTGACCGGACTGCTGATCTGGGGAGGATGGAGAGTGATTCGCCAGACCACTGCAGAGATTATGGAGGCGGTACCCGAACATATCAGGGTGGAGAAGATCAAAGAGAGTATCTGCCAGCTCTCCAATGTGTGCGATATTCACCATATCCATGTCTGGAAATTGCCCAGCGGGGAATTGGCCATCTCCGCCCATGTGGAGTGTGAAGATATCTCCCGCTGGAGTAATATATTGGCTGAACTGCAAGGCTGTGTGCTGAACTTTGGTATTACGCATGCAACCTTTCAGCCGGAAGAGGGGCAGTGCATTTCCGTGGAATCCACTTGCCATTGAACTATCCGTGAAATTGCCACCGAACTAAAAACCTTACATTGCTTCTCTGTATATGATCGATCAGGTCGGTTAGGGTTCCGACCTTACGGCTGGCCTGAATGACAGGGTACCCGTACGGGGAATGGACGCACTGTTTCAGTACCCTTTTAACTTGATGGAGGCCTCATGAAAGAGTCGAGCACACAGGAATCAATTACCACAAAAGATGCGAGACAGCCTTTTCCGAATTCTAAAAAGGTCTATGTTGAAGGTTCCCGCAGTGATATCCGTGTACCGATGCGCCAGATTTCCCTGTCGCCAACCACCACCAGCGAAGGCATTGAAGAGAACCATCCAATTCTTGTTTATGATACATCAGGCCCGTACACCGACCCCGATGTTGAGCTTGATCTGCAAAAAGGGCTGCCTGATGTGCGCAAATCATGGATCGAAGAGCGTGATGACACGGTTTTTCTGACCGGCCTCTCATCAAAATACGGTAATGAGCGGCGTGATGATGAAAGCCTGGATCACCTCCGTTTTGAACACCTGAAACAGCCTCGCAAAGCCAGAATCGGCAAAAATGTTTCGCAGATGCACTATGCGCGCAAAGGTATTATTACACCTGAGATGGAGTTTGTGGCGATTCGTGAGAATCAGCGCCGCGAGCACCTGCGTGAAATTACCAGACAGCACCCCGGCGAATCCTTCGGAGCCAGCATTCCACACGTGATTACAGCGGAATTTGTACGCGATGAAGTAGCTCGCGGCCGTGCCATTATCCCTGCCAACATCAACCATCCCGAGCTTGAACCGATGATTATCGGCAGAAACTTTCTGGTGAAAATCAACGGTAATATCGGTAATTCAGCACTCTCTTCCTCGATTGATGAAGAGGTTGAGAAGATGGCCTGGGCAACCCGGTGGGGCTCGGACACCATTATGGATCTCTCAACCGGAAAAAACATTCATGAAACCCGCGAATGGATCATCCGTAACTCGGCCGTTCCGATTGGCACGGTTCCCATCTATCAGGCTCTGGAAAAGGTGGATGGAATTGCCGAAAACCTGACATGGGAAGTATTCCGGGATACGCTGATTGAGCAGGCGGAGCAGGGTGTGGATTACTTTACCATTCATGCAGGTGTGTTGCTGCGCTACGTACCGATGACCGCCAAACGTCTGGCAGGTATTGTCTCGCGTGGTGGTGCCATCATGGCCAAATGGTGCCTGGCACATCATCAGGAGAATTTCCTCTATACCCACTTTGAAGATATCTGTGAAATCATGAAGGCTTATGATATCTCGTTCTCTCTCGGTGACGGCCTGCGCCCCGGCGCGATTGCCGATGCCAATGATGAAGCCCAGTTCTCTGAGCTTCGTACACTCGGGGAGCTCACCAAGATTGCCTGGAAACATGATGTGCAGGTAATGATTGAGGGACCGGGTCATGTACCGATGCACATGATTAAGGCCAACATGGATGAGCAGCTAAAGCACTGCGATGAGGCTCCATTCTACACGCTGGGCCCCCTGACCACCGATATTGCACCCGGTTATGATCACATCACTTCAGGAATCGGAGCCGCACAGATCGGCTGGTATGGCTGCGCCATGCTCTGCTACGTCACACCGAAAGAACATCTGGGACTCCCCAACAGGGATGATGTGAAAGCAGGCGTGATCACCTACAAGATTGCAGCCCACGCGGCTGACCTTGCCAAAGGGCATCCCGGCGCACAGCAGCGTGATGATGCACTCTCCAAGGCTCGTTTCGAATTCCGTTGGGAGGATCAGTTTAACCTGAGTCTTGATCCTGATACGGCGCGTTCATTTCATGATGAGACCATGCCGAAGGAGAGTGGCAAGGTGGCTCACTTCTGCTCCATGTGCGGGCCTAAATTCTGCTCCATGAAGATCACTCAGGATGTGCGTGATTATGCCAAAGAGCATGGGATGGATGATGCCGAAGCTATTGAAAGCGGTATGGCTGAGCAGTCTGAAGAGTTCACCCGCCAGGGAAGTGAAATCTACCACAAAGCATGATTTAATTTCTGCGCACTCCATGGACGGAGTGGCACAACCGGGCTGGACGGCTGAAAACCACGAACCGAGCCGGAAACGCAGTAACCGATTTGTAAGTCAAAGCGAAACCGTGTTTTTGCTTCGACGGTCAGAATTAATGACAGGAAGTCATTGATCGTATCTGTCAAACCGACCTTGCCGCTTTATATTGCTCAACTATGCTAGGGGTATGGAAACAGCTCATGGATGAGCCGTCTTTTGATCGTATAAAACCAACCGGAGTAAACCATGACTACTGCACTCGATATCATGAATTCCAAAGCCCCGCACTGCCTGACTGATACGCCAATTCAGGAAATCATCCAGCGTTTTGCAGATGAGGATATAACCGGGATGCTTGTTGTGGATGAAGAGAGACACCTCTTTGGCATCATCACAGAGTCTGATCTTATTGATCAGCAGGTGAGTCTCCATATACCTACAGCCATGGCCATATTTGATATGGTGATTCCTATTGGTGAGGATCGTTTCGAGCAGGAGCTGGCACGGATGCAGGCCATGACGGCAGCGGATCTGATGGCCACAGAGGTGAAAACCGTATCTCCGGAGACCAAAATCGATGAGGTCGCATCCCTGATGAGTGAGGGTAACGTTCATCATCTTCCGGTGGTGAAGAGTAATAAGATTAAAGGGCTGATCTCCAAACATGACCTGATCAAAGCCCTTGCAAAGAATCAGAAATAAACGCAAGTACAGATGGCGCAAACACGTCTGGAGAGCGAGGCAGCAACCGTTGCCTACGCTCGGAAGTTAGCTAAGCAGATCAGGCCGGGGCAGGTGATTGTACTCTCCGGCGAGCTGGGGGCGGGCAAGAGCGTGTTTGCCCGCGCATTGATGCGCGCCCTCGGTGTCACCGATGAAGCCCTGCCAAGCCCGACCTTTGCATTGATCCAGACTTATGATGGCAGGGATTGTCAGATAGCACACATGGACTGGTATCGCCTTGATGATACAGGCGAGATAGAGATGCTCGGTGTGCGTGACTATTTCGAAGCCCCGTGGATCACTATTATCGAATGGCCGGAGCGGGCACCATCCATTCTTCCACATGATGCCATCCACATCGAAATTAAAACTGACCCTGAGGATTTCGAGCTTCGTCTTTTATCCAGAAGCTGAGTGTCTGCCAAAAACGAACGTTCGGGAAAGTTTTTTAGCCTGGCTGTTGTAATTCCGTGAATAGTCCGGGCTGATACGCATTCAGTTTCATTTCAGTTTGGCCTCCTACTGTTCGGCACATGCACAACAGCAATCGAATTCAGATCTGGGATCCTCTGGTACGCATTTTCCACTGGCTGCTGGCCGGATCCTTTTTAACCGCTTACCTGCTGGAGGATAAGATGCTCAACCTGCATCTGCTGGCGGGCAGTATCGTGCTGGGACTGGTCATATTCAGGCTGATTTGGGGAGTGATGGGTACAAAGCACTCCCGTTTTTCCGACTTTGCCTGCTCAATCAGAGAGCTCAAACAGCATCTGCATGACCTGCTGCATCTGCGCCCTGCACATCATGCAGGGCATACACCTGCCGGCGGCGTGATGATTTTTGTGCTGTTGACCGGGTTGCTGATGCTAAGCCTGAGCGGGGTGATGCTCTACAGCCTCGAAAACAGTTCGACCCCTTTTGCCTCGCTTATGGCCGGAGCAACTCCCGGCACGATCATGCTTATCGAAAATTCGCATACGCTGATAGCAGACACGCTGGCTCTCTGTGTTCTGTTCCATATCGCCGGCGTACTGGTTGAGAGCGTTTTACAGAGACAGAACCTTATCCGGGCAATGTTTACCGGTTACAAAACAGCAAGAAAGGAGCATATATGAAAACAGTTATTATGATACTGGCCTGTATGGCAGCGATACCTGCCCATGCATCCGAAGTAGTTATTGCACAGCTACAGGACACTTACCACAGTGATGGCGCCGGAGCATTCAGTGCAGAGCGCGGTAAGGGCATGTGGATGCAAACCTTCAAACAGCAGGAATCCGGTAAGCCGGTGAGTTGCGCAACCTGTCACACCGCCGACATCAGGCAGCGCGGCGCCCATGTCAGGACAGGCAAGATCATCGAGCCGATGGCTGCCAGTACCAATGCAGAGGGGCTCAATGATCCTAAAAAGATCGAAAAGTGGTTTCTGCGTAACTGTAAATGGACAATGGGCCGCGAGTGTACGGCACAGGAGAAGGGCAACTTTCTTGCCTATTTCCTGAGTGAATAGAAAAAATCAGCAATCTTTATCAACAGGGAGTTTTTATGAATCAAACATCAGACAATCTTAAGGCGTATCCCGTCTGGGATGCCAGTGTGCGCTGGTTTCACTGGATTAATGTGCTCACCATTCTCGGCCTGATCGCAGTGGGCACAGTGATTCTGTATGGCAAAGAGATTGGCGTAAGCGCTGAAGGCAAGGTGCTGCTTAAAACCCTGCATGTCTATATCGGTTATCTGTTCTGCCTCAACCTGTCATGGCGGCTGATTATGGCATTTGTGGCAAAGAACCCCTTTTCCCGCTGGAGCAGCATCCTGCCGGCGGGAGCAGGGTTCTCCGGGCGTCTGCGTGAATACGTTAGCGGCACCAGAGCAGGATATGCTCCGGCTTATCTGGGACACAATCCGGTGGCCAGGCTGATGCTGGCTCTGCTCTATTCCCTGCTGTTAATCATGGCAGTTACAGGCCTGATTCTGGCAGGCACGGACGTCTACATGCCGCCGTTTGGTGCACTTTTTGCCGACTGGGTCACCGGTGGTGATGCTGAAAAACTGGCGCAACTGCTGCCCGGCTCGAAAGAGTTTGTCGATATGCAACTGTATACGGAAATGCGCGCCTTTAGAAAGCCATTCATTAGTGGACATTACTATGGGTTCTTTGTGCTGCTGGCGGCAGTAATCCTGCATGTTGCAGCCGTGGTGATCGCTGAACTGCGTGAAAAGAACGGCCTGGTTTCAGCCATGTTCAGCGGCAGCAAGGTGTTTTCCGAAAAGCCGGTCGATCTGGAAAAATAACAGTTCATCAACAATAAAAGGAGAAAAGATATGAACAGAAAAATATTTACCGGTGCGGCTGTGATGGCAACCTGCGTGGCACTATCGGTATCAACCATCGCCTTTGCCGACAGAGACGATGATAAACGTGGTATTTTCAAGCACACCGGCACGCTTCCCGCTGTAACCAGCAAACTGTACGCAGCCGAATGCGGTGCCTGCCATTTCGCCTATCAGCCCGGCTGGTTACCGGCACGTTCATGGCAGAAAATGATGGGGGAGCTGGATCAGCATTTCGGTGAAAATGCCGAACTGGATCAGGAAAGCAGGCAGGCGATTACCCGATATCTGGTCGCTGAAGCAGCCGATGTAAAGCCCAACCGTAAGAGCCGGAAGATTCTGCGTTCCATTAATAAAGATGAAGCCCCGCTGAGGATTTCAACTTTGCGCTATATTGCCAAGAAACACGATGAAATACCTGCACGCTTGATTGCAGGCAATGCCAGGGTTGGTTCTGCTGCCAATTGTTTAGCTTGTCATACAGAAGCATCAACAGGATATTTTGACGATGATGGTGTTATTATTCCGGGATATGGCCGCTGGGAGGACTAAATGGGCAGGATAATGAGGCATAAATCCACCTGGATGATGACGCTCATAGCCATGCTGGTTACCGGAAGCCTGGCCTGGGCCGGTGATCATGATCGCGTCCGAAGCCTGCTCGAACAGGGTGAAATCCTTTCGCTGTCGGAAATCATGCAGCAGAACAGTAAAAAATTTTCCGGCAAGGTTCTGGAAGTTGAACTGGAGGAGAAGGACGGGCTGATCGTTTATGACATGGAATTCCTCGGTGAGAATGGTGTGGTCATGGAGATGCAGATTGATGCCCGCACAGGACGTGTGATTTCAGTTGAGGAGGATTGATTGCGGCTGCTACTGGTTGAAGATGACAAGGCACTGTCTGCCGAGGTGGCAGAGCAGCTTGAACGGCACGGTTTTGCCGTTGATACGGTCTTTGACGGGGTTGAAGCAGCCTTTATGGGTGAGAGTGAACCGTATGATGCAATCGTACTCGATCTCGGTCTGCCCGAGCTACCCGGACTTGATGTGCTCAAGCAGTGGCGCAGCAAGCAGATTTCGACCCCGGTGCTTATCCTTACAGCACGCGGAGCCTGGCATGAGAAGGTTGATGGTTTCCGTGCAGGTGCAGATGATTATCTAAGCAAACCCTTTCATGTAGAGGAGCTGCTTGCCCGGCTGGAAGCGTTGATAAGGCGGTCAAAGGGTGTGGCTGCTGCACAGATCGAGTGCGGAGGCCTGATGCTGGATGAAGCAATGCAGCGTGCGGAGCAGGTTGTCGGAAACAAAAAGATCCCTGTCGAACTGACCGGTATCGAATTCAGGCTGTTGCGCTACATGATGTTACAGCCGGGCCGCATTTTCAGTGAGAGTCACCTGCTCGAACATGTCTATGACTATGATTCTGAAAAGGAGAGCAACGTCATTGAAGTCTATATCAGCAGGCTGCGGAAGAAACTGGGTAAAGAACGTATTCTGACCCGCCGCGGCCAGGGCTACCTGTTCAATCCGGAGAAACCATGACATCACTGAGCAGGCATTTGACGATCAGCCTTGCGGCCAGCCTTATCTGCTTTTTTCTGCTGCAGGCTGCTCTTGCCGGCATGGAAATGCGCAACCTGACCGAAGATAGTGTGATCTCGCGTCTGGAAGATGATATGGAAGCTGTTCTGACCATGCTTTCCATACAGCCCGATGAGAAGATGGTGGTGGACTGGGAACACATCCCGGCCATATTCATGCGTCCGCTCTCAGGCCATTATTTTCAGATTCAGCGAGGTAAACAGATCATACGTTCCAGGTCGCAGTGGGACAGTGTGTTGCCTGTACAGGAGGCCGGTGTTTTCCGTGCTGTGGAAGGGCCGGTGAATCAGCGGCTGCTCATCCTCTCCCGTTCCTATGTTCTGCACGGAGAGACGATTCTTCTCACTGTCGCAGAAGACACCTCCGAGCTGGAAGCAACATCGCGTTATTTCCAGAAGCGGCTGCTTGCCCTTTCACTGGGTGTGTTGCTGTTGCTTCTGGTGATCCAGGCATGGGTTATTCGCCGTGGTTTGAAGCCTCTGTCAGGCGTAAGGAGGGAGTTGCAGCAACTGGAGCGGGGAGAAACGGAAAAGCTCAGGCAGCCGGTACCTGCTGAGATCACTCCGCTTGTTGAAGAGGTGAACCGTCTGCTGATGGTTCTGCAACATCGACTGCTGCGCTCCCGCAATGCCATGGGGAACCTTTCACATGCACTGAAAACTCCGCTGACAGTGATGTTCCAGATCCTGGAGAGGCGGCAGGATGACAGGGATTGTGTACAACTGCTTGAACAGGCACAGCGTATTGAGGGGCACATTAACAGGGAGCTGTCACGAGCCAAAACGGCAGGACAGTCGCCGGGAGGTATATGGCTGCAGCCTGAACAGGATGTGCGCGACCTGGTCTCGACGCTGGAGGCTGTACACCACCGGCAGTCCATCAACATTGAATTAAAGATTGCGGCAATTACGGCTGTTTCTGCAGACCGGGAAGATATGATGGAGCTTATCGGCAATCTGATTGATAACGCCTGTAAATGGGCGCGAGGCCGGGTGCTTCTCGAAATATACCAGCGGTCGGGTCTCTATATCATTATTGAAGATGACGGCCCCGGCATGAAACCGGAAGAGCTGTTACCGGCACTTGAACGCGGTATGCGTATGGATGAAGCGAAGCAGGGGCATGGTCTGGGGTTAGCCATTGTTCAGGAGATCGTTAATGCCTATAACGGCAGAGTTGATCTGGGCAGATCGGACGCACTGGGAGGGTTAAAGATATCGGTCTTTTTCCCGCCACCAAGGGCAGATTAAAAAGGATACCAGCTTAATCCTCATCATCGAATGATCTCTATTTGCCATAAGCAGCGCTTCACATTTCCTGCCTGCAGACAAGAAACACCGCACAAGCCAGAGTTGGCGGGTCATGCCTGAATCCATCTCCAAAGACATCATACGTGAACTGGCCCTGGCACAGGGGTTTGATCTCTGTGCCTTTACGAAACCGGTTCTCTCGCCGCAGCATAAGGCGCAACTCGACATGTGGGTTGGCAATGGGATGCATGGTGAAATGGGGTACATGGCCGAAGCGGTACGCGTAGAGCGGCGTAAAGAGCCTGAAAGCATGCTGGAAGGTATCAGGACAGTCATTGCCTTGGGGATGAAACATGTTCCACCGCCTTATTCACTGGAAGAGGGCGAAGATGCGAAAGCGTCAGGGGCGATTGCCGCTTATGCCCACGGTGATGATTACCACGATGTGATGAAAAAGCGGCTTAAGGCGTTTGCACGCGATCTGGATGCTCTTTTAGGGCCGCACGATCAGCGGGTTTATGTCGATACTGCACCGGTGCTGGAGCATGCACTGGCGGAACGGGCAGGGCTTGGCTGGCAGGGAAAGCATACCCTGACCATTAACCGTGAACATGGCTCCTACCTGATGCTGGGTGAACTTTTTACCACGGCAGAAATTGAGCCGGATGAGCCGGCCCAATTCCACTGCGGTAGCTGCACAGCCTGCATTGACGTCTGCCCGACAAAGGCGATCGTGGCGCCCTTTGTGGTTGATGCACGACTTTGTATCTCTTATCTAACTATCGAATATAGAGGCTTTATTCCGCTTGATCTGCGTTCACTTATGGGTAACCGTATCTACGGCTGCGATGACTGCCAGATGGTCTGTCCCTGGAACAGGAAGGCCGAGGTGATTGAGCTTGACCAGCTCAAGCCCAGAGATGAAAACGTCCTGCCGGAACTGCTGGAACTGTTTGAGCTCGATGATGAGGGGTTTCGTGAACGCTTCCGTAAATCACCGATCAAAAGGCCGGGCAGGGCAGGGCTGCTTCGTAATGTTGCCATTGCCATGGGGAATTCGGGTAATCCCGACTATATCCTGCCATTGATCAAGGCACTGGGTGATTCAGAACCCCTGGTACGCGGGCACGCTGTATGGGCATTAAGTTGTCTATATCCGCATTCAAAGGGTGAAGAAATTGTGGCCCGGTTAGAGTACCATTTGCAACACGAATCTGATGAAGATGTGCTGAATGAGCTTCATCGATCCCTTAAAACTATTGGAGAACTGAACACATGAGCAGACCTGAAGCCTTTATTTTCGATCTTGATGGAACCCTTGTCGATGCACTGCCGGATATCCAGGCCAATGCCAACCGGGCATTGAAGCAGTGTGGTTACGACTTCCAGATGACACTGGCCGAAACACAGCCGCATGTGGGTGGTGGTGCACAGAAACTGGCCTCCAACGTATTGGGCAAGCCGATGGATGATCCGGCTACCATGGAGCTCTACCACGCCTTTGCCGATATCTATGAGCAGCATCCTGCTGATTTTGGCAAACCCTTTCCCGGTGTCATGGATACGCTCAACACTTTGCGGGACAAAGGCATTCCTCTCTCCTGTGTCACGGCCAAACCTGCCAAGGCACGCGTTCAGGTGCTTGATCAGTTGGGATTGACTCCATATCTGACCCTGGCCCTGTCACCTGAAGATGGTTTTGCCAAGAAACCTGCACCGGACATGTTGCTGGAGTGCTGCCGGGCCATGGGTGTTGATCCATCTGAAACTGTGATGGTGGGCGATACACGTTTCGATGTCGAAGCAGGCTTTAATGCCAATTGCCAGATTGTCGCATTTGCAGAGCATGGCTATCAGGATCTGCCTGAAGAGTATGCAGACCGTGTTATCAGCCTGAAAAATTTTACGGATTTATTAAAACTTCTCGATGACTAAAGTGATCACGGGCATCTACGGCATTCTTCCTGCCGACCTGGAGATGAGCGATCTGCTGCAGCGAGCCGAGGCTGCCCTGAAGGGTGGCATAATGACACTTCAGCTCCGGGATAAAAAGCAGGGGTTCAAGGCTTCCCTGAAGCGTGGAAAGGCGTTGAGGGCGCTTACAGCGCGTTACAGCGCAAAACTGATTGTAAATGACTCCATTCAACTCGCCCGTGAAATCAAGGCGGACGGCGTCCATCTGGGCAGGGGGGATATGGAAGACCTCGCCCTGATTCGCCAGAACGCCGGAGAGGGAGCGATTCTGGGTGTCACCTGCCGGGCAGATGCCGT
>JAIPJD010000019.1 GCA_021734365.1 Mariprofundaceae bacterium
CCTCTGGTGGAATAGACGGCGGCTGGAAACAGCCGCCGGTTTTTATGCCCGCGATTGATAAACCCGCACATTTCTTCCTGTTGCATTCGCAATCCATCGCAGACAACGTTCGGGCTTATGAATCACCCGGACAATCCTCTTCTTCAAGGCCTGAACACCGAACTTCCATTGTTTGATAAGATTAAGCCGCAACACGTGCTTCCTGCTCTCAATACAGTGTTGCAATCCAATGTGCGGGAGGTCAGGAATCTCACCGGTATCGAACAGCCGGATTGGGATAATTTTATGGCCCCGCTCGAAATGCTGGATGAACAGATTCAACGTGTCTGGGGGCCGGTCACGCATCTCAATGCCGTGAAAAATTCTGATGAACTCCGCCCTGTTTATCAGGAGGGTGTACAAAAAGTTGCCGCCTACCATGCCGATCTGGCTCAAAATGAGGCACTTTATACCGCCATTAAAAAAGTGCGGGGAAATGAATCTTTTAATGCCTTAAGTGCTGAACAAAAACAGATGGTGGAACACGCGCTGCGTGATTTCAGGCTTTCGGGGGCTGAACTCACAGGTAAGGATAAAGAGCGATTCAAGGCCATCCAGATGCGGCTATCAGAACTTGCCACCACATTTGAGCAACATGTGCTTGATGCTACACGTGGCTTTGAACTCTATATCGACAATGAAGCTGACCTGGCCGGTCTGCCGGATTCCATCCGTGAAGCTGCAGCCCAGCGTGCACAGGAGCACAAGCAGTATCAGGATGGAAACGGCTGGCTCATCACCCTTGATATCCCCTCCTACCTGCCATTCATGCAGTATTCAGAGAAGCGTGAACTTAGAGCACGTATCTACAGCGCCTATGCGACCCGTGCATCTGCAGGCGATCTGGATAACGGCCCTGTCATTGAAGAGACGTTGAAGCTGCGCAGAGAGACCGCACAGCTTATCGGCTTTAATCACTATGGCAGCTACTCACTGGCTACAAAAATGGCCAACACCACGGATGAAGTGACAGGTTTCCTGCGTGAACTGGCTGACAAAACCCGAACGATGGCCAAAAATGAAATCACCGAGCTGAAAGCCTTTGCCAAAAACAACCTTGGTATCAGTGATCTGCAGGCCTGGGACATTCCCTTTGCCTCAGAAAAACTGCGACAGCATACCTATGCCATCTCTGAAGAGGAGCTCAAACCCTATTTTCCTGAGCAGAAAGTACTGGGTGGCATGTTTGCACTGGTTGAGCAACTGTATGGAATCAGGATTCGTGAAGAAAATGCGCCAAAATGGCATAAAACTGTTTGTTATTTTGATATTTTTGATAAAAATGATAAAAAAATAGCCGGTTTTTATCTTGATCCATATGCCCGTGCTCACAAGCGTGGTGGCGCCTGGATGGATGAGTGTACCGTCCGCTGGCAAAAGCCTGACGGCACTCTGCAGCTGCCTGTCGCTTATCTGGTCTGCAATTTTGATGCACCTGTTGGCGGGAAGCCTGCACTATGGACACACAACGAAGTGATCACACTCTTCCATGAATTTGGCCACGGGCTGCATCACATGCTGACAAAAGTAGGGACTCGCAGTGTTTCAGGTATCAATGGCGTACCCTGGGATGCAGTTGAGTTGCCCAGCCAGTTCATGGAAAGCTTTTGCTGGGAACGTGAGGTGGCCACTCTTTTTGCACGTCACCATGAAACAGGGGCAGCCATGCCTGATGAGCTATTTGATAAAATGGTGGCTGCGAAGAATTTTCATTCCGGTATGCAGATGTTACGGCAGATCGAATTCTCACTGTTTGATATGCTGCTTCACTCCGAATTTGACCCTGCAGGCCAGCAATCAGTTCAACAGTTACTCGATGATGTCCGAAATGAAGTAGCCGTGCTTGTACCACCTGCATTCAATAAATTTCAAAACAGTTTTTCTCATATCTTTGCCGGTGGTTATGGCGCGGGTTACTACAGCTATAAATGGGCTGAAGTGCTCTCATCTGATGTATATGCTGCCTTCGAGGAAGAGGGGATCACCAACAGCGAAACGGCAAGTCGTTTTCTTGACTCTATTCTATCCGTTGGTGGTAGCCGTGATCTGATGGAGTGCTTCGAAGCATTCCGTGGCCGTAAGCCAGGCGTTGATGCCCTGCTGCGTCATTCGGGAATTCACTAACCCTGTGAGCTTTTACACCTCTTCAACCGCTGCTGACCAAAGAGCAACCACGCTACGCTCAGGGTAACCGGCTCTTCCGGGCTGTTTCCCCCTCTTTTTTATCCCTGTTCTTTCTCTTCCGGGCTGCCTGTTGCTGATCCTCTTCATCCTGCTCTTTGGCACGTTTACGCTGCTCTTCCTGCTCCCAGTTCAACGCTGGCAGCACAACCCAGTAAAGATACCCCATCACCAGCAGGGATGAGACCGCCAGAATGGCATGACCAAACACCGGTGAAAAAGCTCCGCCGCCGAAATAGAGCAGAATCAGGAACCCGACAATGATGGGAATATTGGCTAAAAATTTACTTCTGTTTTCTTTTGGCAACATGGCCTCCCGGTGAACGCGTTGAAGTTACAGAGGTTTATTCATTCCCGGCCAGCACTGTGACACGGTTTCTTCCGGACTGTTTGGCCTGATACAGAGCCGTGTCTGCAACCTTTCGCATCTGATCAATCGTCAGGTATGGTCGGGTCGGGTCGATTGTGCACACGCCGAGGCTGGCAGTAACCGTAATGGTTGCTCCTTCGTGGTCAATGGATGCGGCCTCGATTTCACTCCGAAGCCTTTCTGCCACTGCATGTGCTGATGCTGCGGGTGTTTCCGGCATCAGGATGCCGAACTCCTCCCCGCCGAGCCGGCCAATAATATCCGTTTCCCGGTTCACTCTGCAGCAGCTGTCGACCACATGCCTGATCACCTGATCACCAACATCATGGCCATAGGTGTCGTTTACAGATTTGAAGTGATCAATGTCCAGCATAATCAGGGCAATGGGGTGTTGATATCGTCGGGCAATATTAATGTCATGGGTTGCCCGTTGCATAAAGTAGCGGAGGTTGAACACCCCGGTCAAGCCATCGGTAATGGCCAGCAGATGTAACTTGGTATTGGCCTCCTCCAGTTCAAGGGTGCGCAACTGTACTTTCTGCTCCAGCTCCGCCTGATTTTCCATCTGTAGCTCAATGATCTCCTGTTGTGCCTGAACACGACGCTGCTTCTCAATGTGGATTCGCTCTCCCAGTGCCAGTGACAGAAGAATAAGCTCCAGTACCATGCCGGCAGGAAGAACTGCAGCAGACCAGAGCCAGAGCGGCAGAACTCCAAACTTTTCCAGTATTGCCAATAGAACAGCAAACAGAGATGTGCCCCAGGCAAGGGTGAAATAACGTGCCATCACCCCTCCCCGCTGCCACAGCATGATGCCGGCATAGAGCGCGATCAGGGCGGTCACCATAACGATCATCAATGCCAGCTGAACTACGATATTGTAGGAGAGGAGAGGGAGCAGGCAGAGCAGCAGAAGCAGGGAAAACACGACGCCATTCAGCAGCTGCCCGATTCGGGGTGCCTGCTTCGGCAGGTCAAGAAAAAAGTGCATGAACCGGCAGACAAAGGTGCTGCCAAGGATAATAAAAATTGCCAGGCCGTATTGCTGAAAATCCGGGGCTTCCGGCCACAGGTATTTGTAACCCCAACCGGTGAGAGCGGCAACAAAGAGGCCGAACATCAACACATATAGCACGTAGTAGATGTAGGCCGGTTCATACACTCTGAGAAAAAGAAGCAGATTATAGAGAAGCAGGGCCAGAGTGGCGCCGAAAAAGAGCCCTATAGCGGCCGTTTCCATTTCATCCTGCTCACAAAACAGTGACTCCTTCCACAACTTCAGCGGCACCTGTATCGAACCGGAACTTTTAACACGCAGATAGACAGTCGCCCGTGCCGCCGGCGGAAGCCTTAGCGGCAGAACAAATTCCCTGAATTGAAGTGGCCGTTCAGCAAACGGCCTGGAGTCACCTGTGCTTATCTCCTGTAACAGCGCTTCTCCGGCAAACAGATAGAGCGAAATTTCATCGAGTAAAGGAGAGCCGATTTCCAGCAGCCAGCTCTCCGGCTCTGCCGCTTCAACATTGATTCGGAACCAGTAGACAGAGTCGGTAAAGCCAAAGCTGGAGATGGGAGCGGGGTGTTTTTGCCATATCTTTTCAGGTTTCTCTCTGACGGTGGTGATATCAAGCTGGCCGGATTGATCTTCAATATATTCAACATGGCTGTCCAGAGAGTAGGAGGGCCGGGCTGTGTTCAGCTGCAAGGCGGATGTTGCGTAAGCCTCAACACAACAAACAGATGATATGACCCAGAAGATGATCAATGCCGGCAGAGAGGAGGTGCTCTTCAATGCTTCCGGGGCTGCCCCCATGGATAAGGCGGCATTCATGGCTGTTTAAGCTCTGCTTCTCACGTTAATACCATCCTCTGCTCAAACTGAAGGGTACTTTATGGCCTTCGATGAGCAGGTCGAGCCTTTTGCCATCAAGCCGGACTTCCTGCCGGACTGTTCACCCTGGAGCCGTACCTTATATAAAAAAATAATTTACATATTTTTTCTGAAAATGTCCAAAGTCATATTTTCATAAAAGCTGAACTGATTTCTGTTCAATCCCTGAAATAGCAGGGCAATCTGATACTGCTTCAACTGATTGCCGTGGTGCATCCGCATCATTGGTGCCAGCACGGTAAGCCATCTCCATACTGAGATATGGTATAATCCGGACTTACGCAGAGGCTGTTATTTTTAATGATGCGGCAGGTTGCCGTGTGACAATTTGCCATATGTTTTATGGCCTTCGGTAGCGTTAGTGTTTTGTACAAGTCAGGTGCGGATAAGCGTCCGCACCTGCACCAGGTCTCCCTCAGCGATGATCCCTCCTCCCTTCATCGCTCGAAGCCCGGCCCCAATCAGGCCGGGCTTCCTATTTGTCCGGGCATGAATGCGTGGACAGGGAGACAGGAATGAGCACCTGAACGGGCAGCTGAATGAGCCCGAAATGAACGATCTGTCGAGGCGCACCACAACGGCTGTTCTGTACCTGTCGGTTGATCTGGCAGGCAAAAGGTCCGGGTTAGTTGATAACTTCCCCGGTTCCGGATTCCCAGCCGCCGCCAAGCGCCTTATATAGTTGTGTCAGATTGGTAAGAATTTTCGTTTCACTGCTAATCAGATCATTTCGGGTGGCAATCAGGGCACGCTCCGCATCCAGCATGACCAGAAAATCATCCTCCCCCGCTTCGTAGCGCAGTTTTGCAATTTCAAAACCTTCCTTGCGTGTGGCCTCTGCAGCGCGTAACCGCTTCAGCGTCTGCCACTCCTTGCCATAGCGCATCAAAGAGCCTTCCGCATCCTCCAGGGCCAGCAGAACGGTCTGCTCATAAGATGCCAAAGCGGCCCTGGCTTCGGCCTCGGCTGCGTCCACACGGGCTGAAAGTGAGCCGCCGGCAAAAACCGGCCAGCCCAGGGCTCCCCCGATGGAACTGGTAAGCGTCCCCGGCGTAAACAGGTCGCTGAATACGCGGGCGCTGGTGCCGGCAGCTCCGGTTAGTGAGAAATCAGGAAACATATCGGCACGGGCGATACCGATACCGGCAGTGGCTGCAGCAAGCTCACGTTCGGCCTGCTGCACATCCGGGCGACGCTTAAGGATATCCGAACGCAACCCGACCGGTACCCGATCCGCCTGCAGTGGCATTGCCTGTGTCACCGCAATCGCATTTGCATGGTATTCCGGAGCCTGTCCTGTAAGCACGGAAATCCTGTAGATGCGTACCGCAATCTCCGCCTCCAGGTTCGGAAGGCTCGCCTCAAATGTCTCACGTTCGCCCTGGGCACGGGCAACATCCAGCTCAGTAACAATGCCTCCCTCAGCCTTTGCATGGGCAATTTCCTCAACCTCTTTCAGCAGAGCAATATCAAGCCTGGTCATGGCCACTTGCCGTTGCAGGCCGCGCACCTCAAAATAGTTGGCGGCGATTTCGGTAATCATGGACAGTCTCACACCGCGCCTGAAAGCTTCGCTGGCTTCAATCTGTGCATCGGAAGACTCCACTGAGCGACGGGTGCGGCCAAACAGATCCAGTTCCCAACTGGCATCAAGCCCGGTACTGAAACTGTTGCGCGTGCCGATGTTCGTACCGAAGTCGGTCTGCCGGCTGTAACGGCTGCGGCTGGCATCAGCCTGAGCATCAAGTGTCGGGAAATATCCCCCGGCTGCCACCGCTCGCAAAGCCCTGGCTCGCTCAACATTCGCCAGTGCTATGGCCAGATCACGATTGTTACGCAATCCCTGATCAATTAAACCGCTGAGAAGCGGATCATTAAACTGCTGCCACCAGTCACCTTCACCGGTGGACTGCAGGGATAGGTCTGTATGCGTCTCACCATGCCACTGTTCACTGTGCTTTAAATCCGGCTGCCGATAATCCGGCCCAAGCGTACATGCGCCGAGTCCCAGTGCAGCAGCGACAGCGCCGATGACCAGCAGGGGTCTCATACCTGTTCCTCATGCTGTTCAAGCTCGGCTTCCAGCGCATGTCCGGTTGCTTTGGGAGAGGCTGTGTGGCCGGCCCATAACTGATACATGACCGGCACCATAAACAGCGTGAAGAAGGTAGCGACCGTGACGCCGGACAGAATGACCGTGCCGATCACCAGCCTTGTCTCTGCGCCGGCACCGGAGGAAATAATCAGCGGCAGTGAACCGATGGCTGTGGTCAGGGCAGTCATGATAATCGGGCGCAGGCGCTTGCCGGTAGCGTTGAGGATCGCTTCGCGGAACTGATACCCTTCATCCCGCAA
This sequence comes from Mariprofundaceae bacterium, assembly GCA_021734365.1. Lineage (GTDB taxonomy): Bacteria > Pseudomonadota > Zetaproteobacteria > Mariprofundales > Mariprofundaceae > WSZY01. The sequence goes on from JAIPJD010000019.1 coordinate 6,837, forward strand.
CTGATTGATAAATTCAACAATCAGAATGCCGTTTTTGGCCGCGATACCGATGAGAATGATCAGCCCGATCTGGCTGTAGATATTCAGACTCATACCGGCCAGCCACAGCGCCGAAAGCGCGCCGGTAATAGCCAGCGGCACGGTGAGCATAATGATCAGCGGATGGATAAAGCTTTCGAACTGGGCCGCCAGTACGAGGAAGGTAACAATGAGTGCAAGTGCAAAGACCATATACATTGATGAACCGCTATCGATAAAGTCCTGCGACGGCCCCTTATAGTCGATGGAGGCACCCGGCGGCAGCTCAGTACGCACCAATCCCTCCAGATAGGTAAGTGCATCACCCAGCGCATAGCCATCTGCAAGGTTGGCTTCGAGCGTGATGGCACGTTGGCGATTGTAGCGATTCAGCGTTTTACTATCGGCGAATTCGTGCATATCAATCAGATTCGAGAGTGGAATCAATTTGCCACTGTTGGCCGAACGCACATAGGTATTGGCGATATCGGCCGGGCTCTGCTTCAGTGATTTCTCACTTTCAAGAATCACATCGTACTCTTTACCGCGATCCATGAAAGAGGTGACGATGCGGCTGCCCATCAGGGTTTCCAGCGTGTGATTGATTTCAGTGACCGAAACGCCCATGGCACTGGCCCGGTCACGCTTTATGGTCAGGCCGATCTGCGGCTTGGTTTCGTCATAATCATGGTCAAGCCCGAGTAGCTTTTTGTTTTCCCCGGCCTTGTTCATCATGATATCACGCCACCCGGCCAGCTCAGTATAGGAAGGGCCACCGAGAACAAACTGTACCGGTTTAACCTCGCCGCCACCAAAGGCCTGGCGTACCAGCGGTGAAATGAGTACGCCGGGCATATCGGCGGTCAACTTGCGTACCTTGTCCACATAATACCAGATCGGCTTACGGCCGGTGTCCCAGTCACTGAGCACCACAATACCGCGCGCATTGCTGAAGTCGGCACTGCTGCCGAAGCTTCCAGGGGCGCGCATCAACAAACGCTGAAATTCACCGCTTTTAACAAATGGCATCAGACGGCGCTCAACCTCATCCATGTTTTCACGGATATAATTGTAGGAAACACCTTCCGGCCCCTTGATCATGATAAAAAAGACGCCACGGTCTTCCCTGGGCGAATATTCCTGCGGGATATGTTTCATCAGCAGCACAGCTGCTGACAGCAGTACGGCCAGCAGCAGCAGCAGATGCCAGGGGTGGTTAAGGGAGCGCTCAAGAAGGTTCAGATACCGCTGACGCAAAAGATCAAAACTATCATCCATCCGGCGCGTGAACGAAGATGATTCCCCCCGGACATGCATAATCTTGGAGGCCAGCATGCGCACCAGCGTCAGCGCGGCAAATGAGGAAAAGATCACAGCCGAAGCAATGGCCACGGCGAATTCGGAGAATAGGCGCCCGGTATCCCCCTGCATGAAGGTGATCGGCACAAACACCGAGATCAGCACGGCTGTCGTAGCCAGCACAGCGAACCCGACCTGCCTTGAGCCTCTGAAGGCCGCTACCATTTTCGACTCGCCCAGCTCAATACGCCGATGAATGTTTTCAATCACTACAATCGCATCATCTACCACGAGACCGATGGCCAGAACCAGCGCCAGCAGGGTCAGCAGATTGACGGTGTAGCCGAATATTGACAACACAGTGAAAGTGCCAATCAACGATACCGGCACGGTAAGAGCCGGTACCAGCATGGCCCGCCAATTGCCGAGAAAAAGGTAAATCACCAGCACGACCAGCAGCACAGCGATGAGCAGAGTTTTGAACACCTCATCAATGGCATCATCGATAAAGACACTGGAGTCATAGCTTTGCGCCAGATGCATGTTCGGCGGCAGGATATCGTTGACTCGCGCCATCTCCTGCTTGGCCAGTTTGGCTACATCGAGCAGGTTACCTTTCGACTGCTTTACAATACCGATGCCAACCATAGGTACACCATTGCCACGCAAGGTACTTCTCTTTTCAATGGCGGCGATTTCAATCCGGGCTACATCCCCCAGACGGATCAGATAACCATCCGCACCCAGCCTGAGTACAAGGGCTCGAAAATCATCAGTGTTGCGGTAATTGCGCAGCATGCGCACCGTGAAATCGCGATTTTTAGACTCCAGCATACCAGCTGGAAGTTCCACATTCTCACTGCGCAGCGCGGCTTCCACATCGCTGATGGTAAGATTGAAGGCAGCCAGCTTATTACGATCCAGCCATATACGCAGTGATTGCTCTTCCCCGCCCCCTACGCGAGCACGGGCCACACCGTCCAGTGACGAGAATCGATCAAGCACATAGCGCTTGGCATAATCGCTGATTTCCATCATCGACATCTCTTCACCGGTCAGGTTCAACCACATGATAACGCGCTCATCGGCATCGGTTTTGCGCACTTCCGGCGGCTCGGCCCCATCGGGAAGGTTATTCAGGATTCGGGATACGCGGTCACGAATATCATTGGCTCCACCATCAATATCGCGGTTGATGTTGAAGCGGATGGTGATATTGGAGCGCCCATCGATGCTTTGCGAGGTGATTGAACGGATTCCTTCGACACCGGCAATACGATCCTCAATCACCTCTGTGATGCGTGACTCAACGACACTGGCCGATGCGCCGGGGTAGTTGGTAACCACTGAAACTACCGGCGGGTCAATATCCGGATATTCGCGCAGGGGAAGATTGGAGAAAGAGAGAATGCCGAATACAACCAGTAGCAGGTTGAGCACAAGCGCCAGAACCGGGCGACGTACGCTGGTATCAGAAATCCACATCTCTTATTTCGACTTCAGGTGGCAGGGCATTACTGCCCCTGGCCGGCTGCAGTTGAAAACTGGCTGTCCTTAATTCGATCCCACGTTTCGGTGACCTGCAATTTCGTGCCGGGTTTAACAAACCCCATGCCGCGCACAACAACCAGTTCACCGGCTGTCAGGCCATCGAGAATTTCCGTAAGACCACGCTGACGTGCACCGATGCTGACCGGCCTGATTTCGGCCTTTCCATCTGTATCAACCAGCGTCAGATAATGCTTGTCCTGTTTCTGCGTGACGCACTCTTCCGGCACCATCAGCGCCTGCCGCTCATTGGCCAGGATTGTTACGCGCATCAGCATGCCGGGAATCAACTGGCCTCTGGCATTATCAATAATAGCCCTGAGCAGAATGGAACGGGTCAGGGGATCAACGCGTGAATCCGTGGCACTGATAGTGCCGATGAATACCTGCCCCTGCAGAGCGTCAGCACGGGCCTCAATACGGTCGCCTACCTGCAGGCCCTGTAACATGGTAGAGGGAATACTGAAATCGAGTTTGATTGGATCAATCTGATCCAGCGTAGTGATCACCTGACTCGGCTGCACCAGGGCACCGGGGCTGACACGACGAATACCGATCTTGCCATCAAAGGGCGCCTTCAGGGTAAGCTCACTGATGCGGGCCTTGATCTCACTGACGTTACTGGCAGTGACAGCCGCCAGTGTTTTGCGCTCATCCAGATCACGCATGGCAGCCGCCTTGCGTGCCAGCAATGTCTGCAAACGCTTCACTTCACGTACGTGCTCCGCCAGTTGCACTTCGGCAGCCATCAGCTGGGCCTGCTCTTCATCCTGATCCAGCACGGCAATCACATCACCCTTCTTCACCTGCTGGCCATCATTGAATGCGATCTTTTCCAGTCTACCGGAAATTTTGGCAGTGATGGTGATTGATTCGTTGGCCTGTGCCGTGCCGAGCGCTTCTACCTGATCATTGAGCGTGAACGCATAGGCCTTCAGCACAACCACCGGTTTGACCGGTGCTTTTCTGGAACTATCGCCCTGCTCACCGCATGCGGAGAAAAGCAGGGCGAGCAGACCAACGGTCAGCAGAGGTAATGAGCGCAAGGTAAATGTCATGGCACGAGTGTATCGCAGATTTTATATGGCGTACAAGTGTATGCTATGGAACGACTACAGGGACACCCAGCCCATGCCGACACCGACACCGACAAAACCCAGCACTGATGCCCCGATCCGCGCCAGTTGCTGCTGTCTGCCCATCAGCTGCAGGCGAATTTCGCTGCCTGCACGACCCATGCCGTAGCCGAAGATAAGTTGCGGCACAACAATGGCACCCGACCCGTATGCCAGCCCCAGCAACAGGCCGTATATGGCCGAACCGGTTACGGCCGATGCCGCAATAACGCCGGCCAGGGGTGCGCAGGGGCGCAGCCCCATGGCAAAGCCCATGCCAAACAGGCCAGCCCGGGTTTGCCTGCTTTGAGTGCTGGAACAGCCTGCTGCTTTGCCTGTCCGCCACAGCAACACTGCGCTGAACAGCAGCATGGCGGCAAAAATCAGGTTGGCATGCCCAATCTCAAGCAGCCCGACCAGTGATGCACCGACAAATCCGGAGACCGAAGTCAAAAGTGAGTAAGCACATATGCGCCCGGCATTGAAACGCCATGTCTGCAGCGATGTCTCTTTTGCACCAATATTCTGAGACAGAAGCACCACACCCAGTGTCGGAATGCAGGTGAACAGACAGGCACTGGCTCCGTATGAGAGGCCGATAATAAACGTTGCCAGCATTGAGGAGAGAAAAATCTCCATAATCAGGCGTCCTTTATTTTCCGGGGGGCCACTTTTTTACCTTCCCAGATTCTCTGCGCCAGATTGCGTTGCTTGAAGTATTGCGGACTGGAAGAAAAGATCGGAATCATTGCATAATCCAGTGACATGACATCTTTATCGGGGCAGAACTCCACACAGCGTCCGCACAGTGTACAATCCGGAAAGAGGATATCCTTCTCTTTCGAGGTATGGATCTCACGAATATCCATCGGGCAGGCTTTGGAACAGAGGCCGCACTTGTCGCAACGCGGTGTATACTTCTTCGACAGCTTGACCAGACCGACCTTTTTGAACACTGCATGCAGAGCCAGCATCGGACAGATACGGCAGAACGGCTGGCGCATGGTCAGTGACAGCACCAGAATCAGACCGAACATTGTATCGGCAATAATCGACAGCGCCATGTATCCGGCTGACGAAGTATCGATATAGGGCTGATTCAACTGACCGGCTGCCAGCGAAGTAAGAATCCGGCTCGGGCAGATTTTGCAGAACGGGTCACCCAGCTCAGGGGCGACAAAGCCAAGCCCTGAGGCCAGCGGCAAGAGCAGCACCAGGAATCCCAGCATCAGCCATTTGACAGGCCGGATACGGTCTACCAGCTTCGCATCAAGCGACTCGACCCGGTTCAGGCGTAGCTTCTGGCCGATCATGCCGAGCACCTCCTGGAAAAATCCAAGCGGGCAGAGCCAGCCGCAAAATGCCTTGTTCAACAACACGAAGAGAATAAAGAATGTCCCGAGCGTGGTGAGAATCGGAAGCATTACGCTGAGGCTGAACATGCCTGCGGAAAGGGCGGGGCCCAGCCGGTGACCGAACTGATGCTGCAGCGGAATCAACACACAGTAGTCGGCCGTTTTGGCGTCATAGGCACAGGAGAGTATCGGAAATGCTCCCGAAAGTTTGTCGGCAGAATAGAAGCCGACAACCACTGAGCCGTAGACCAGAAACACGAAGGCCAGCAGCTGTACGATTTTACGAATGACAGAAAGGTTTTTCCAGAATGGCATGACTATTTCCCCTTACGTTGACGTGTACGAAAAGCAATGAACCCGCCGATCAGCATGCCGCCGAGCACAGTAGCGAGACCCAGCTCTGTGGATTGCCAGTGCTTGGGGTTCACAGAGTATGCGGACGAAAAGGTGGTGATATATGTCTGGCCGCCATCACTGTGGCTGGCGGTCACCATAAATTCCGATGGTTTGTTTCCCGCACGGCCCGGTTTGATCATTGAAAAGTCTTCAGGAAGCGGAACGATCAATCTCCCCCCGGTGTCGGTTCTGAATTCTCCGGTTGTACCGTTATCGGTTGCCAGCGTGACCACAGCATCAGCAAGCGGCTTGCCCCGGAAGCGGAGGATAAATATGGCATCCGTGGCAGAGTAATAACGCCAGTGCTCCCTTGCCAGGGGTGCCGGCTCAACTTCCAGCGCTGATTTTTCATGACTGATCAAAAGCGATGGTGATTCCCCTGATGACTTTCCGCTCATATAGACATACCGGATCGCCGATTCGTGCAGTTCACCTGTGCTGTGGGTGGCGACCAGAGCATGGTAATTGCCCATACCGGTTGGTTTAATGGCAACCCTGTTCTGCTCTGCAGTCAGAGGTGTTGCATTAAGCGTTGGATTGATAAGAGAAAGTGATGCCCCGTCTCCCTCAACCAGCATAAAAGGTTTGGCTGCATTTCTGTCATGTCCACCATGCCCGCCACTGTGTTTAACAGGTGCAGGCGCCCAGTGCATGGCAGCCTCTGCCGTGAAGCTGCAGAGCGCCACGGCCAGCGTGACTCCTATCAGGGCTGTCGCTTTCATGTTTTAGGGCCTCTATGGCTCTTGCCTGCATGAAGTCTGGATTTCTGCTCATCCGACAGCAGACGCGATGCAGCAACCGATGCCTTCAGGTTTGCCGACAGGCGTGCTGTACGCAGTTCACCCATACGTCTGGTATAGGCAGCAACCTCTTTGTCAGAGAGCTCGCCCGAGTGCAGCCTGGAGCGGAAGGCTGCAACGGTTGTCTCCGCCTCTGCATGCGCGCGGGCCGCATCAACCTCTGCCTGCACAAGCAGGTCACCGATCTGTTTGCGCTGCTTATCACTCAGTCCGACTGTATCTGCACGCTTGAGAATTTTACGGATGTAATTAGGGGTTTTCCCCGGAATCGCATGGTGCCCGTATTTGCCATGATATTTTCCAGCCACCTGCTTGGCCCCCGGAGGGCAGCTGTTTGACTGACGCCCACTCCAGTCACCGGCAAAGCTGCTCATCGGCAATACCATCATCATGGCTGCTGTAAGAATGATTTTTGCTCTGTTCTTCATCTTCTCATCTCCCTTGATATGTTGATTTAGAATGTTGCGCTGATACCGGTGGTATAGCGGCGGCCGGCGTTGACCACGATCGAAAGGTCTTCAGCGTCGTAAATATTGTCGCCGTTACCGTCGCGGTAGCCACGGGCTGAATTGTAATAGGTGCGGTCAAGCACGTTGTCGACACGGCCGAACAGGGTCCATTCAATGGCGTTGTTGCTGCCGGTTGAGAAGTCATAATTGGCAATCAGGTCAAATATGGCATGACCACCGATCTTCTCCTGATTGATCTCATCAGCAAAATAGGAGGTCTGGGCATTCATCTCGGTAGTCACTGTCAGGCCTTTAACAGGATTGATTCTGGCAGCCATGAAAAGTTTGTGCCTTGGCACGCGCGGAACCGAATGCCCGGAATTGTTATAAGGGGTCAGCGTGAAAACGCCGTAGGGATTACCCTTAAGCAGGTTAAAGTTGTCATACTGAGTAAACTTCGCATCCAGAAAAGTATAGGCAGCATCCATCGAGAAGAGCTGGTCCTGATCACTCTTCACAGATGCCTCGACACCACGATTACGCATGCCGCCGATATTCTGGTACTGGTCCGATAGCGCTCCACCGGCCGGTGTAGCGTACTGGCCTGCGACATTGAGGATGAAATCGTTGCGGTCGATCTGGAAAGCAGCAATATCCCAATCCAGGCCACCAATCATATCCAGCTTGCCACGCAGGCCGATCTCATAGTTATATGCCTGTTCCGGTTTCAGATCCGGGTTGGCAGCCACATTTCCGGTCAGGGACATTCTTCCGGCAAAAAGCTGTGTGATCGTCGGCGCCCGGAACCCTGTCGATACATTGGAGTAGAGAGATACGGAGTCGCTGATGTCATAGGTGATACCACCACGCCAGGAACCGACATTGAAATTCTTGGAGAGCTTCGGAGCTGTCGATGCCGGGAGGTAATCATCATAACCTAATCTGATATGGTCATAACGTCCGTTCGCGGTGACCGTTAGTCCTTCAAGCAGGCGATACTTCAGCTCGCCATAGACGGCATACATCCGCTCCCTGGTATTATTGTCAGCTGTGATCGTACCGGCAGTATAAAGTACATTCCAGGGCGCGAAACTGCTGCTGTTCCTGAAATCCTGCAGATAAGTTACCTTGCTTCTATAGCTGTTATCGCGCAGATCGATCGCGCCCATCCAGCCGAGTGTTTCGCTGCTTTCGCGCCACTCACCCTTGATACCGCGCTGCATCTGGTGGTAGTCGTTGCCATTCTTGTAAGCGTTGACATCTGTAACCGGGTTACGAGCCGCATCAAATGAGACCGGTGCGCTCCAGTACATGGTGTGGTCGGAAAACTGATAGATGTTGAGCATCATGTTACTGGTTTCTGAAATATCGTTGGCATAGGTGAGGTAAAACTTGCCCAGATCCACGTTGTAGTGACGGGCATAGTCACTGCTGTTGACGCTGGTCGGATCTATCGCCGCCTGAGTAACACCGTCCACGGTGCCATGGCTGTCCTTGAGGCGCTGTGCCACTTCCCAGCCGAAGGTCAGATCGCTGGTGTCAGATGCATAGTACTGCAGCTTGCCGTTGAGATAGTCAGCCTTGTACTGCCCCTGGGCATAGTAGCTGTCGGCATCGCGGCGGCTGACCTGCACATGACCGGAGACCTTATCCGTAGCAAATCCTGCCCGTGCTGCCCCTCGCACATAGCCAAAACTTCCCGCCTCCGCAGAGAGCTGGCCTCCAGCCATCTTGGCACCACGCTTGGTTGTGATAATCACGGCACCTGCCAGTGCATCATCACCGAACAGATAGGAGGCACCGCCCTTGATCACCTTGATCGACTCGATGTCATCCATGTTGATATTCACACGTCCGGTACGCTCAAACACCGGCACACCGTCGATCACTACTGCAACGCCGGGCTTCTCACCCATGAACCGCTGATTCTCCACGCCACGGATATGAATTTTCAGAGAGTCCTGACTCTGCAGCTCGGCTGTCACTCCCGGAATTGTATCAAGAACCTGTTTGATATTCTCTGCATGTGCCTTCTCTACTTTCTCACCGGAGATCACCGAGATGTTCGAAGGCTCGCCACGCTTGGATTCAAAGCGATCATCAATGGTGGTGGAGTCCACCCGCATCAGCCCCATATCCTCAGCAGTTGCCATCATTGGCAGCAGCAGGATAGAAGTGGCGATCAGCATCTTTTTGCTTATTTTCAGGTTCATTGTTTCTCCCTTTTAACTCTATTAATTCAACATCTAAAAATGAGGCGGTGAACGGTATAGCCGGAGAGAAACGGGAGAAATATGGCAAATTGCCGCGCGACAGATGGCCGCGCGGTAAATTGTCGCACAGACGATGCATGTAAAATCAGATGATTAAGTGTCAGAAAACAGGAAGTGGCGGGTTTACGGGCTGTAGCAGAGATGTTACCGATACACTTCGGCCGTCTGACCAACAACAGATGCCAGCCATATCGCTACCACCATCAGCAGCTTCTTTCTGCTTTTCAGCTCTATTAAGGTTGCTCCGGGGAACTCAGAGTAACCGTGTAGCCCATGGATGGGCTGCCACAATCCGGCTGATACCGGATTGGACGGCAAAGGCGCCCTGCAGGCGTCCAGTTGAATCGTCGATGTTCAATTGTCGCACTTTTAACTTTACGTAATGAAAAAGTTCCTGACTGTACTTCTTCAGATGTTCCTTAAATCGTAATCAGGTCGCGTTCAGGCTGAAACGCATGCGGAATTCACACTCAAGCGGGCAGTCGACTGTTGCCGGAGGTTTCGGCATCGGGATTGCCTTCTCCACAGCCTGCCGTGCCGCCGTAAGAAGCAGCGGCGATCCGTTCTTCACCACCAGCTCCCGGGCCGAACCATCCGGGTGCAGGGTGAACCGGACGCTCACCTCTCCCTCAATACCCCGTCGCCGGGCTGCCTTCGGATACCATTTATGCTGTTCGATATGAGCCATGATACTGCTGAGATAACGTTCGGTTTCCCGCTGGATGATCCCTTCATTGATCTGAGGTGAAGCATCGCTGGAGGCTGATGCCATCTGCTGCATCGGTTGAACTGCCGGTACCGGCTCAACCTTTTCCGGTTCAGTTTTAACAACTTCCCGCACTGCCTCAGCCGGCTTGACTATTTTCTTTACCTTTGGAGGCAGCTTTTTCGGCTCCGGCTTTTCCTGAGGCCGATCCGGCACAACATCAGGAATCGGTGCGGGTGCCAGAAAACTGAGGCGGGTCACACTCGTGTTGGCCGGTTCAGAGGAGGGGGCTGAAATGGATCCGCCATAGCCGATAAAGAACAGTGCGTGAATCAGGATCGATATCGTGAATGCGCCTGCCCGAATCGGCGGTAGCTGGTAATGCACCATGGACAAGGCTGCCGCTGTCACACTCACTGCCCTGCCGGTTGCTCAGTTACAATATCGACGCCACTGGCTCCTGCCTGACGGGCGGCATCAATTACCTTGACTGAATCACCAAGGTTTGCACCTGTATCACCGCGAATAACAATGCGTTTTTCATTTTTGGCTGCAAGCAACACCGTAACCGTTTCCACCAGTTGCTCCGGTGAAACCGGCTCTCCCGATATGGCAATCTGACCGGATGACGTAATCGTAATTTCAAGAGGCTCGTTCTTATCAAGCGAGATGGCAGTGATGGCTTCGGGAAGCTCAATCGGCAGTCCCTGATCTCTGACAAAATGTGCCGTGAGCATAAAAAATACCAACAGCAGAAAAACAATATCGATCAGTGGCGTAAGATTAAGCGCCTGCCCACTTCTGCGTGTACCTTCAAATTGCATGTGCCAGACTATCCCTGTGCTTGATCTGATCGCTCACACAGCCTTCAGATACATGCGGAAGCTGTTCGATCACAACTGATGCTACCCACTGCATGGATTTGGCCCGTTTATCCACTATCCCTTCCAGGAAATGGAGCAGTAACAGCACCGGAATGGCAACGGCAAGTCCTGCACCGGTTGTAATCATGGCTTCCCAGATTCCGGCGGCCAGCATCTGGGCATCCACCTTACCGCCAGCCTGTTCAATCACCTGAAAGGCCTTGATCATCCCGGTAATTGTTCCGAACAGGCCCAGCAACGGTGCCGTATTCCCCAGCCATGCCAGTGTGCGCAGGCCCGTTTCCATCCGACCCAGCTGCTCACTGCCAATGCGTGATGCAACCCGGGCAAGATCCTGCACACCATCAGAGGCAGCCTGCTTTACCCCTATGGCAATCGCAGCTTCCGGTGCCATTCGTTTACCACTGGACGATTGCAGGTTCTCAATCTCGCTCTCCGCCCTGGGCAGAAGATAAAAATAGATAAATCGTTCAACGGTGATGGCAACAGCAATGATGGAATATCCAAGCAGCACCCACATGACCGGGCCGCCTTTATCAATCAGCATGGTTACATCCATATGTCCGTCCTCAATGTACAGGCCTTACCGGGAAACAAGCGCATGTACATTTAATGTATCTAATAACAGGAATTCGAAGGGTATAGCCGGACAGAAATAGCAGAAATATGGTGAATTGTCGCGCGACATTTTGTCGCATGCGATATTCCGGAGTGGCCACGGGCCGCAGATAATGTGCGTTAAATCAGGTTGTTCAATACCGAAAACCCGGCAACGTCAGGTTTTGGCAGGCCGCTTGGCCAGCTTGCGTTGCAGGGTTCTTCGATGCATTCCCAGCTTCCGGGCTGTGGCAGAGATGTTGCCGTCACACTCCATCATGACTTTCTGGATATGTTCCCACTCCAGTCGTTTGGTTGACATCGGCAGTTCGGAAACTTCTGCTGCTGCATCACCTGACTCACGTCCCAGCGCTGCAACCACCTCATCGGCATCCGCGGGCTTAGCCAGATAATGAACAGCCCCGAGTTTGATCGCCTCAACGGCTGTAGCAACACTGGCATAACCTGTCAGTACGACGATTCGTGTGTGCTCATCCAGCTGATGCAGCTTCTCCACCAGCAGCAGACCGGAATCACCCGGCATATTCAGATCAACAACAGCATATTCGGGTGCGACATCTCCAATCAGAGCAATTGCATCTTCAACATTGTGTGATACCTGCACGGAAAATCCACGCTTCTCCAGCGCGGAGGAGAGCACCCTGCAGAAGAGTTCATCATCATCCACCAGCAGCAGGCTCGGCAGTTCTCTGTTCATATCCATCGCTTACTCCGCCAGCAGTTTTATCAGTGGCAATCTGACATGAATAGAAGCACCGCCCTGCTCATGGTTGCCGTATATTACTTCCCCACCGAATCTGCGCACAACCGATTGCGCCAGATAAAAACCGAGGCCATGCCCATCCTTCTTGGTGGTAAAAAACGGTTTGCCAAGCTCTTCCAGTGCAGCGCGGCTCAGCCCGGCACCAAAATCACGCACATCCAGTAATAACTCGCTGTTTGACCATGTTGCATTCAGTTCAATCCTATCCGGCGAAGCGTCGGCTGCATTGTTAAGCAGGTTAATGATTGCCTGATTCAGTGTTGCATCCAGCACAATGACAGGGGCCGGTTCACTGCCGCTCAGGGTCACTGATATTCCGGTATTCGGGTGCATCTCCTGCCAACACTCAACACTCTGTTGCAGATAAAGCTTCACACTTTCACATCGGCCGCTCTCAGCCTTTATCTGTCCGGCACTGGCACAGATTTGACCCATTGCGGCCTTACATCGATCTACCTGTGAGCGGAGGATTTTAAGCCTGTCGACCAGTTCCGGTTGCCGGCTGTACTCCTGCTCCATCTCCTTAGTCAACACCGCCATGGTCGCCAGCGGTGTTCCAAGCTCGTGTGCCGCCCCGGCAGCCAATGTTCCCAGGGCCACCATATGCTCATCACTCAGATTCTGCTCTCTTACTTCGGCCAGTTTTTTGTCACGCTTGCGCAGAGCCTCCGCCATGGATACGACAAAAAAGAGGATCAGCCCTACTCCGAGCAGAAAGCTGAACCACATGCCCAGCACGTGAAGTCCGAAATCGGAAGAGGATTGGCTGGCATGGTGCTGATGTGCACTCATTCTCTGTGTCAGGGGCACATTTATTGCCATCAGCAGCGTGTAACAGCTCAGCGTCACCGCAGCCATGGCCCAGACATAACGTTTGGGCAGCGTCGCGGCTGCCATCACCAGTGGCAGAAGAAACAGGGAGACAAACGGGTTGCTGGAACCGCCGGCAAAATAGAGCAGCGCTGCAAGCGACAGCACATCTATTGCCAGATGCAGGAAAAACTCATTGGCGGAGGCCAGGGCATTTTTTCGCAGGCGCAACCACACCAGCAGATTGAATACTGCATAGAGCATCACCACGAAAAACATGGATTGAACCGGCAATACTACATCCAGGACGTAAACAGCCAGTCCGATCACTGCCAGCTCGCTGGCAATGACTGCACTTCTGAACACAAACAGCCGTTTCAGATTATATGTTCCGGCCATCTCTTCTATGGAGTCGTGTGTAAACATATGCCTCAATCGCTACCGAAATGTTACCAGCATCTATTTGAGTACCCCAGATATTCTTATATGAATCATATGAATGCAGCATTTGAAAAAACCGGTCTGAGTCAAAATCGGACCTCCAGTCATGAATCGATCAGGCAATTAAACATCACTGTTAAGGGTGTTTATTATTCATGCATCATGCAGGGCAGCCATAAGGCCCTTGTCGAAACAACGGATGCGGCAAAATATATAGATAATTTATCCATTAAAAATGTGGCAAATTGCCGCATAGAGCACTCAAAAGCCTGCATCTGTTCAGTCTCTGAAATAGCCGGGGTCAATCTGATACTGCTTCAACAGCTTACGCACCGTATTCCGGTTCAAGCCAAGCATCTCTGAGGCTTTCAACTGATTGCCGTGGCACTTCTCCATCACCAGCACCAGCAGTGCCGGCTCCACCTGCTCCAGCAGATGCCGGTGCAGTCCTGTTGCCTCGGCATATCCAAGTTGATCCATATAGGCCTTCAGCGTTCTGCGAACCGTATCACCAAGCCCCTCCTGCTCCTGGTTTGTGTCCTGATGTCCGAGCGCCAGGGCAACGTCTGAAAGCGTGATGCTGGCGCCGGGTGTCAGTATCGCCAGCCTGCGCATCACATTCTTCAACTCGCGTACATTACCATACCAGTCGTAACGCTTGAGCAGTTCCAACGCATCATCGAGTAGAATCGGTACATTCATTTCCAGCTCTTCAGCAGCCTGTTTGAGCAGAAACTCGGCCAGTTCCGGAATATCATCCCGGCGCTCCCGGAGCGGTGGAATATGAACCGGAATCACATTGAGGCGATAGTAGAGATCTTCGCGAAATTCACCTTTATGAATTTTCACCTGCAGATCCTGATGCGTGGCCGCCAGCAGGCGGACATTAACCGAATGATCCCGATTGGAGCCAACCCGTTGAACGGTTCCTGTCTCCAGAACTCTTAATAGCTTGGCCTGCAATGCCGCAGGCATGTCTCCAATCTCATCGAGGAACAGGGTACCGCCATCAGCCTGCTCAAAGCGGCCGGATCGTGCCCTCTCCGCACCGGTAAAGGCACCCTTCTCATGTCCGAACAGCTCCGCCTCAAGAAGCTCTGCCGGAATCGCCGCCGTATTAATCGGCACAAACGCTTCGTTGCTGCGATGGCTTAGCCGGTGCAGCTCCTGTGCAACCAGCTCCTTACCACTTCCCGACTCGCCCGTAATCATGACGGTCAGATCGGAAGCCGCCACACGACCCAGGGTGCGGAACAGATGCTGCATCGCCTGACTGCGGCCAATAATCACGGTGTCCGTGTTCACAG
>JAIPJD010000020.1 GCA_021734365.1 Mariprofundaceae bacterium
ATAATCCGATCACCTTTGCGCCCGACAAGTAACGGCTTTTCAACCTTTGCCCCCGGCTGTCTGCTACTCTCTACACCGGTGTGGGGAGGCTTGTCGGAAATTGCAGCCCTGGAATTCATCCATAGAAGCCCGGCCGCCACAACCACACTGCCGATCGAAACACCCAGAGAGCTCCACTTTACCAATGCCCAATGCCTATCCTGCATAATGGCTCGAACCCATTGTGCTCAGACTCGTGGCCAACCACAATCTTCAGGACTTAATCCATAAGCCTCTGTGATTACCTGCTTCCAACAACCCGTGGCCAGGATCAGCCCCTCTGCAGCCTGCCTGACGGCTCCCCGTCCACCTGCATATGCAGAAACCCAATCCACACGCTTTAAGACGCTACGATCCGCATCACATGGCGCCATTGTCAGATGGCAGGCCGCCATCGCCGGCAGATCAACCACATCATCACCCATGTAAGCACAGGCAGCAGCATCAATTCCTGCCTCTTCACACAGCTGCCTGAATCCATCAGCTTTTCTTAGTGAACCCTGAACGACATGGTCAATCCCCAGATCCCGTGCCCTGTGCTCAACCACCCGGGAGCTGCGGCCTGTCAGAATCGCCACTTTAATTCCTGCACGTTGCAACATCTTGATGCCGTGACCATCACGAACACTGAATGCTTTTGACTCCTCACCGTTATGATCCATTTCAACCTTTCCCTCAGTCATAACCCCATCAACATCCAGAACCAGCATTTTGATTTGTTTGCCCTGCTGCAATGGAAAATCATCATATGACAAACTCATGCTGCACCTGCCTTTAACAGATCGTGCATGTGAACCAGTCCTGTCGGCGCCGAAGAGCCATCCGTAATAAAAAGCACGGTTACCTTGTGCTCTTCCATCATGCGCACCGCTTCACTGGCCAGGTGATCAGGCTCAATAGTGCGCGGTGACGGATGCATCAGCGTGCTAACGCTCGCCTCCAGGTCAACATGGCCCGACTCCATCACCCTTCTCAGGTCACCATCTGAGAGGCATCCAACAAGATGCCCATCCTCACAGATACCGGTGATGCCAAATCTGTGCCTGCTCATGGATACAATTGCATCACGCAGTGATGCGGTCAGGGGAACCAGAGGTAGTTCATCGCCTGTATGCATCACATCGGCCACCCGCATCAGTTTACGGCCCAGACTCCCGGCAGGATGTACACGGGCAAAATCCTCTTCCCTGAAACCCCGCTGTTTCAGAACAACAACAGCCAGAGCATCGCCCAGCGCCAGTGCTGCTGTAGTTGAGGCCGTCGGGGCAAGGTTCATCGGGCAGGCTTCCTGTGTAACAGGAACCTCAAGGACAATATCTGCGTAGCGGCCAAGTGTTGAATCGGGCTTGCCGGTAATGGCAATCAGCGTTGCCCCCAAACGTTTGATCGTTGGCAGAAGCCCGCAAACTTCATCGGTTTCACCACTGTGGGACAGCGCCAGAACAGCATCATGCCTGGTAATCATGCCCAGATCTCCATGCTGGGCTTCTGCCGCGTGAACAAAAAAGGCGGGGGTTCCGGTAGAGGCAAAGGTGGCGGCAATCTTTCTGGCTATAATTCCCGACTTACCCATGCCGACAACGACCAGTCGTCCCTGTAACTCAAGAACAGTTGCAACCGCTTCTGTAAACTCATCTCCGAGCGAGTCCCGCTGCAGTGAGAGTGCTTCAATTTCGATATTTAAAACCTTGCGTGCTTTATCCAGCCACGCCTCTCTATTCGATATCATGAATTAAACCACCCGTTGTTTTTGAATCATCAAGCATGATGTGAGATCAAATTCTGAGCAAGGAGAGATCCCCCCCGTTCACTCCCAAGCCAGCGCGACCTGTGGCCATGACAGTTGGCCAAGCAGATTCCCTGCAACCTGCCTGAACTGTACCAGCTCTTTTTCCGGAACCGGCTTTGCAGGCGCATGTTTTACAGCCAGTGGATTTACCGCTCTGCCACGCACCCGAAATTCGAAGTGCAGGTGCGGGCCTGTGGCCACACCACTCATGCCTACATAACCGATAATCTGCCCCTGCTTTACGCGAGTGCCGCGTTTGATGCCGCGCCCATAACTGAGCATATGAGCATAGGCGGTTGAGTGGGCCGAATTGGTATGCCGAATCTCCACAAAGCGGCCATAACCACCCTTCCGGCCAGCATATGCCACGCGGCCATCACCAATAGCCCTGATGGGAGTGCCCCTTGCTGAGGCGTAGTCCACACCCCGATGCGCCCGGTTATAACCCAGCACCGGGTGCTTCCTGCTTCTGGAAAAACGTGAAGAGATGCGTGAGAACTTCACTGGGGATTTCAGGTAGGTTTTACGCATGCTGCTTCCGTCAGGTGTGAAATACTCTGTATTACCACTTTCCAGCTCATAGCGAATTGCCTTATAGCTCTCACCCTGATTGCTGAATTCTGCAGCTAGAATCACACTGCCACGCATATAACCCTGATCATCAAAATACTCTTCATAGAGCACCGAAAAGCTGTCGCCTGCCCGCAGGTCTCTGGCAAAATCAACATCCCACCCAAAAATGTCTATCAGATTCATCGTCGTGCGTTCATCAATGCCTGCCTCAACTGCCGCTGCAAACAGTGAATCCTGAATCACACCTGATGCCCTGACCTGCCGTCTGTTAACAGCACGCTGCTGTAGTTCTGCCTGCCACCCTTCACCCTCAGAGGTGAAAAGATGCAATCGACGCTTACTATCCACCCCATAATAAACATGGGTTCGACTACCTTCGTCCATGCGTGAAAATGCCTGCCCGGCATGCACCTTTTTCAGTGAGTAGATACCTTTTGATGCTTTGGTCATGCGGATGACCTCTGCAAATGGAAAGCCAAGTTTCCCCAGTGCAGAAACTGCAGCATCTCCCGGCTGTAAAATTACTTTCTTTGAGCTTTGCCCCTCAACCTGCTTCAGGGGACTCACTGCAAGCCACTCCTCCTGTATTACAGGCACACTTGCATCAACGCTGTGGCCCACCAGCAGGAGGGTCAGCATGAATGCCCCTGCCACAAAACCGGCGACGCCCAGCATTACAGGCTTAACCGAAAGTGGCTGCCTGGGTGAAGAGCGCCGCTTAGCCATCAAAGGGCTTTCACTCTCCTGAACAACGCTGTTGGCAAAATCCTGCTGCAATCATCTCTCCTGTTGCTTCGTAAATGACCATAAAAAACAGCCGTTTAGATACGAAAGAAGCCCATGCTTGAATGTTCGGGCGATATTGTCAAAAAAAGCCAGTAAAAACAGCCGCTTTTAGCCACAATGGATGTCCGGAAAGCACTTTGGCTGGCTGCGGCCTGACTGACAGCTTTCACAGAGAGTGGTTATCCTAATACAGCGCTTCAAATTGCTCAGCGAAGTCCTGGTATATCGCTCTGCGTTTGAGCTTCATGGTTGGTGTAAGATAACCATTCTCAATTGTAAAAGGATCCACATGAATGGTGATACGCCTGATCTGTTCATGAGAATTCAGAGGTTTTAGATGCTGCTGAATCCGGCTCTGTACATGTTTGCGGAGTATGTCCGAGGCTGCCAGCTCCGGCCAGCCGGACTTTGGCATACCTTTCTCTTCCGCCCATGCAGTGCAGGCATCCTGATCCGGTACCACCATGGCAACCAGATAGGGGCGCTGGTCTCCGTAAAGTACTACCTGTTCAATCAGCGGTTCAGCGGTCAGTAACCCCTCGACACGCTGTGGCGCAATATTTTCACCACCGGAATTTACGATAATATCTTTTTTACGGTCAGTGATTTTTAGATAACCATCTTTGTCAAACTCGCCGATATCTCCGGTATACAGCCAGCCATCTATCAGTGCCTCTTTGGTTGCCTTTCTGTTTTTCCAGTAACCGGACATAATATTGCCGCCACGGGCAATGATTTCTCCATCGTCAGCGATCTTGATCTCTACGCCTTTAGCCACCAGACCGACAGTTCCTATACGACGATCATGCATCGGATTCACGGCAAGCAGGGGGGCAGATTCACTTAAGCCGTATCCTTCCAGTACGGGCAGACCCAGTGTTTCAAAAAACTGGGCCACTTCAACGCTCAGGGGGGCGCCGCCGGAAACAAGTACACGAAGTCTGCCACCAAAACGATCCCTGACCTTTACGCCAACCAGCCTGTCCAGAAGCTTTAAGAGCAGTTGGCCTGCTGTTCCCGGATTCTCTTTTCCTGCCAGTTCAAAATAGCTGTAAAACAGTTTCCGTTTAAACACCGACTGCTTTGCGACCTGAGCCAGAATCCTGCTGCGCACCACTTCAAGCATCCGCGGCACGGCAATCATCATTGTCGGTGTTGCTTCGGTAAGGTTTTTTGCAACGGTATCCGGGCGTTCTGCAAACGCAACCGAGATGCCGTTGGAGTAGGGAAGAAAATGACTTCCGGTGCGCTCCAACGCATGGGCCAGGGGTAAAAATGAGAGCATCCGCTCCTCACGAAGCAGTGAAATAACGGCAGGTACGGCTTCCAGGTTGGTCAGGATATTGCCATGGGTAAGCATTACCCCTTTCGGATTGGCCGTTGTGCCAGAGGTGTAGACAAGCGTTGCCAACTGCTCACGATCGATCCTGGCCAGTCGTCTGTTCAGCCGCTCTTCATCAGCATCACCATCTTCCAGCTCTGCAAGATTGTGAACAAGCCCATCATCTGCTGCCCCATCAATGGTATAGATACGCTTGACCGACTGACACTGATCGACTGCCTTTTTCAAATGGCTAAGCAGTTGCCCGCCGGAGGTGAAACCTATTGATGCCCCGCAGTCACCCAGCACATAGGCTATGTCCTGCGGCCTGTAGGAGCAGTATAGAGGAACTGTTACCGCACCTATGGAGAGAATCGCGTAATCAATGACAGCCCACTCGGGACGATTCTCCATCAACAGCGCTATACGATCGCCCGGCTTAATGCCTGCACGCATCAGGCCCGATGCAACCCTTCTCACCCTGTCACTGAGCATCTGATAGGTTATTGGTATGTACTCCCCGCTGCGACGCTCCCACTGAGCAGGGCGTCGCCCAACCTTTTCAACCTGCCGGAAAAAGGCATCCGGAAGACTTGTACATGCAGCTACGTCTTCAGCCGTCTGCACGTGGCTTATCCTCTGCAGGACCGGGAAGATCTTCTTTCCGGCTCTCTACCTGCCTCTTTTTTTTCACTGCCCGTTGACGCGTTGTTTTAGGAGGAGCTTTGCCCCCTTCCTCTTCAACAGAGGTGCTTTTCAGATCATCTGAAGCCAGCTCTAAATGCACCAGCAGAGTCATCTGTGTAATTACAACACCCGGAACACTGGCTGCGGCGGCAAGCAGTAACCCAAACATCACCAGCCCGATCAGGTGCGCAATCCCACCCCAAAAGCCTGTAGCATCATATGTGCGCATAAGGGGGTCGTGAGCGGCATAGTCCACCAGGCCAAGTGTGATCTCCGCCCCCAGCCAGAGCGGTGAAAGCACCAGCACTGCCATAAACAGAGACACCAGCACGCCGCCCAGATTATAGATCAGTAACTCCGGAAGGCGCTCTTTGATGAGCCTCCACAGATCGCTTTTCAAGGATGCTGCATCCGTATCAGCAATCGCCATGCGGGCGGCCATGTTAAACAGCGCCAGCACCAGTCCGATAGCCACCACACTGTTCAAAAGCAGCAGCGGCACGCCAATCAATGCGAGCCAGACCACACCGAGACCCGGTATGTTCGCCAGCGCCAGTACCACCATCTCTGCAAGAATCAGCACAAGTAGAATGGCGGCGCCCCAGACCGGAAGCATCAATATCGATTGAGCTCTACTCCATGCAAACCTGCAGGCTTCGATGGTATTTGGCATGAACTCATCTTCAAGCTGGCAGTGGAGCTGGTGAGCAAGCGCGGTCAGGCCAAACAGCAAAGAAAAAAGCGCGGCCATACCACCAATGAAATGGAAAAGAATGGTTCCAAAGGTCAGTTCGCCATCCACATTGAAAAGGCCATAAACCACAACGGCGGTAGAGATTGACAGCGCCATAGTTGTTAATACACGCGGCTTTAGAGCGTTGCGGGCAGCCCCCAGCCACTGGTCGGGCTGGAAATAGCGGTGATTCATTGTAATTCCCCCTTTAGTACATATGACGTCCAGATGAATTTCAAAAGAGTAGACGAGAAAGGTAGCCCTGACCAATAATTGCAAGGGCCCCGCGTCGCAGGGCCCTTGTCATCAAAGTTCACGCGGGAGGAAATTCAAACTTTGCGACCGTAGATATACTGCTGTGTATAAGCATTGGCACTGTTCATGCTGCGAATAATTCCCGCTAACTGTCGAATCGTGTTCATCATAATATCTTTGGCCATATCAGGATGGTCAGCCATCAGATTCCCCAGTGCCCGGCGTGAAAGCTTGTATGCAATACACTCTCCAAGCGCAGTTACTGTCGCGCTGGATGGCTCGTCATCAAAAATTGCCATGTCACCCAGCTGTGCGCCTTCTCCCACCTCACTGACCCGAACCTTTTCACCATGGCTGTCATGCTGTATCCCTGCACGACCCGAGTAGAGAAGATAGAGGCCATCACTATGGTCACCTTCCCCGATCAACACGTCTCCCTTTTTAAATTCCGAAACATGCACGTCAGTTGCCAATACACCCCGCTCTGCTGTACTCAGATGCCGGTGGAAAATATGATCTTCAAGCCACTCAAAATTAATATCCATTCTCATCTTCTCCTTAACGGGCAATGCATCAATAAAGCGTAATTGTTCGTGTGGAAACCGATCTCTTCCGTGAGTTACATCACGCCTGCTCAATATTTAACAATACCCGTTCTTTTCATAGATTTCTAGCGAAGAGGCACGAGCGAAGCTAAGCTTCCGCCAAACGCTTCGGGAGCATGATACATCGTGACCTTTCAGGATCTGATTCTTACATTGCAACAATTCTGGGCTGCACAGGGCTGCGTAATTCAGCAGCCATATGACAGTTCCATGGGTGCAGGCACCTTTCACCCGGCTACATTCCTGCGCGTGTTGGATGATAACGACTGGCGTACTGCCTATGTGCAGCCATGCCGCAGGCCTACCGATGGGCGTTATGGTGAAAACCCCAACCGCCTGCAGCACTACTATCAGTTCCAGGTGATCCTGAAACCCGCTCCGGAAGATATTCTGGACCTCTATCTTGAATCCCTGCGCAAAATCGGCATCGATACCGAAGTGCATGATATCCGTTTTGTTGAAGATGACTGGGAATCGCCAACACTGGGTGCATGGGGCCTTGGCTGGGAAGTATGGCTTAACGGCATGGAGATCACCCAGTTCACCTATTTCCAGCAGGTGGGCAGTGTGGAGCTAAGTAAAACTCCGGGCGAAATCACCTACGGGCTGGAGCGTCTGGCGATGTATCTGCAAGGTGTGGACAACATCTATGATCTTACCTGGGTGGAAACGCCTGATGGTAAAAAAGTGACTTATGGCGAAGTCTTTCACCGCAATGAGGTGGAGTTCTCAACCTATAATTTCGATGAGGCCGATACTGATGCACTGCACAGGCAGTTTGATCATGCCGAAGGCGAATGCAAACGCCTCACCGGGAAGAACCTGACCCTGCCTGCTTACGAAGAAGTGATGAAGGCATCGCACGCCTTTAACCTGCTGGATGCCCGTGGCGCCATCTCGGTAGCCGAGCGCCAGCGCTTTATCGGACGTGTACGAGGACTCGCAAGAACCGTGGCACGCGCCTATGCGGAGGTGGACGAATGAGGATTGTTCTGACCGCGGCCATGCCATCCATGGCCTTGCCGCTCAACGGCATTGGAAAAGCGTCGTTTCCCAATGCCTGCCAAATCACTCTGCTGATTTGCTCACCCGTCCATGGGTTCGGTTCCGGCTCAGGAGGCCGACATGTCTGACGCAACACCTTTACTCATCGAAATCGGCGTTGAAGAGATTCCTGCTGGTGTAGCGCCACGCATGGGCAATGCACTCAAGCTTGCGATTGAAGCACTATTGTCAGATGCCAACCTTAACATCTCCGAACTCAAACTGGGGGTTACACCTCGAAGACTTCTGATTTATGCAAGCGAGTGCCCTGTTATGCAGGAAGATCGCGAAGAGATCATCTGGGGGCCGCCAGAGCAGGTGGCTTTTGATGAGAAAGGCAACCCGACCAGGGCTGCTGAAGGCTTTGCAAAAAAATCAGGTATATCTGTCGATGATTTTGAACTTGCCGATAAAGGTGATGGAAAAACCCGCTATATGAAGGCTATAGTCGATAAAAAAGGCTTAAAAGCTATCGATGTGCTTGCCGAGGCCATGCCGGAGATTCTTCGCAGGCTACCAAGCCCTAAACAGATGAAATGGAACGATGGCACTGCACGCAACGATGCATTCATTCGCCCGATACGCTGGATTGTAGCACGCCTGGGCAGTGAGATTATTCCATTTGAGTTTGCTGGCGTGAAAAGTGATAAAGAGAGCCTTGGCCATCGCATTGCAGGCGCTTCTGGTGAACTGGATATTAATGATCCTTTTGCCTGGCTGGCCCGGCAAAAAGTGATGGCAAGCCGTAACGAACGCATCGCTCACATCGACGGTGCCATACAGGCACTCTGCCAGGCCGAAGGTCTGGAAGTGGTTATCGACTCTGATCTGACAGAAGAGGTTGCCGATCTGACCGAATGGCCGGTCCCCGTTCTGGCTGAATTCGGAGCTGATTTTCTGAGGCTTCCGGAAGAGGCCATTCGTATCACACTAAAAGCTCATCAGCGCTGTTTTGTAACCCACGATAAAGATGGCAACATCTCAAACAAATTTATTGCCGTTGCCAATATTGAATCGAAAGAGCCTTTAAAAGTAGCTGAAGGCAATGCCCGCGTAGTCAATGCACGCCTGGCTGATGCAGCCTTCTATTATGACCGTGACCCATCCGAATCGCTGGATGACCGTGTTGAGAAACTCAACAACGTCACCTTCCAGGAAGGGTTGGGTATGATCAGTGACCAGGTCCGGCGCATACGCTCCTTTGTGCTTGATAATGCCAAGCACGTCGGTGCCGATGCTGATGTGGCGCAACGTGCCGCCTATCTATGCAAATCGGACCTGACAACAGGTCTGGTTTATGAGTTTCCTGAGCTTCAGGGCTATATGGGCGGTGTTTATGCCCGCATGGATGGTGAGCCCGATTCGGTAGCCCGGGCTATTGGCGAACACTACCAGCCTGTCGGTGCCGATGATGCGCTCCCTGAAACAGCAGAAGCACGTGCCATCGCGATTGCCGAGCGTATCGATAAACTTCTCGGCTATTTTCACCTTGGCCGCATCCCAACTGCCAGTGCAGACCCATTTGGTCTGCGCCGTGCGGCCATCGGACTTATCCGGCTGCTGGCCGATACCAACATGCCAGTTGAGATGACATTGAATCAGGTGATTCACGAAGCTGCCAAACAGTGGAATCAGCAACGTGTCACAGTTGTCATCAGTAATGCGACTGCCAAGCAGGTTCGTGAGTTCATCATTGATCGCCTGATGGGCATGGCAGATCATTTTGACCTGACCCGGACCTCCATTGATGCGGCCATGGCATCTGCGACAGAGCATCCGATTTACAGGCATCTGGAAGTTGCCCGGCTTCTGAAGGGCTTTGCCGACTCCGAGACTGGGCAGGCGGTTGCGGCAGCCAACAAGCGAATCGCCAACATCCTGAAAAAATCAGAATGTGCCTCCGCTGATGTGAATGCAGCTCTATTGACCGAAGATGCTGAAAAAGCCCTGTATGCCGTGCTTGAAAAGGCTGAGATAGATTTCCCGGATGATCCTGAAGAGCAGCTGGAGCTGCTTGCAGCTCTGCGTGAACCGGTTGATACCTTCTTCGATGATGTAATGGTCATGGCCGAGGATGAGGTAGTTCGTAACAACCGGCTGGCCCTGCTCTCCCGCCTGCGCGGGCTCTTTCTGCAGTTGGCTGATGTCTCACGTCTATAGCGTTTAAAGCCACCCTGTGCCTGAAAACATAGCCGACACACTGATTCCATTGATGGCCGCATGGCTTTTGCTGGCAGGTGCCGCTTTCTGGGCCAGGCGGGAGGCTCTGGGCATCTCCAGGGCCATGCTCATCGCCTCGCTTCGGGGGCTGGTTCAGCTACTGGCACTGGCTCTGGTACTGCACTGGATTTTTGATATTGAGTCAGCCTCTGCACAGATGCTGATCATCCTCGGATTCTGCTTCCTGGCGGGACATACCAGTGCCGGTCATTATAAAACAGAACGTCATGCATGGCTGGCAAGCACAACGGGCCTGATCTGCGGTTGCGCTATCACACTGCCGTGGCTTGCCATCACCGGCACCATTGAAGCAGACACTCGCACCCTGATACCTCTCGGCAGCATGATTGCCGCCAACGGTATGAATGCCATCTCTATCATGTTTGAGCGTATGAAATCCGGAACTCTTGCAGGGGACGGTATCCGCACTGCCATGATTCCGACAGTCGACACACTCAAGGTGGTTGGTCTGGTTCACATGCCCGGCATTTTTGTCGGCATGATCCTTGCCGGCAGTCCGCCCATGGTTGCAGCATCTGCACAGCTGATCGTATTGTACATGATAGTGGCATCAAGCCTTACCTCATGTATTGTAAGCCTCTTGATGATGAACCACTTCAATAAGGCAAATTCGTGAACACAATGGCCGTGGGGAAAATGGCGTGAGACTGAAGCGACTGGAGCTGGCCGGATTCAAGTCCTTCGTAGACCCGACCAGAATCGAACTTGGCGATGGAATTACCGCCATCGTTGGCCCTAACGGCTGCGGCAAATCCAATATTGTGGATGCCATTCGCTGGGTGCTCGGCGAACACTCGGCCAAACATCTGCGTGGCGGCGTAATGGACGATCTGATCTTTCAGGGCTCAGAAACCCGGCCCCCGGTCGCCCTTTGCGATGTCGAGCTTACCTTTGCCGTAGACAAAGGCCGACTCCCCAGCCCCTACCATGAGATGGATGAGATCCGTATCCGCCGCCGGCTGACCCGGGAAGGTGGCTCGGATGGATTCATTAACGGCAAAATGGTTCGCATTAAGGATATTATCGATATTTTCCTGGATACCGGCATCTCCACCCGTGCCTATGCCATCGTGGAGCAGGGCTCCATCTCCCGCATGATTACCGCCAAACCGGAAGAGCGCCGTGCACTGTTTGAAGAGGCGGCCGGTGTGATGAAGTACCGCTCCCGTCGTCGGGAATCGGAACTGAAAATGAACTCGACCCGGCAAAACCTGGAACGTGTTACCGACCTGCTCGAAGAGGTTCGCTCCCAGTGCCGTTCACTGCGCCAGCAGTCCTCCAGGGCAGAGCGATTCAAGGCCTTGCAGGATGAGTGTGAACAGCTTCAGGCACGCAGCTTTGCTATTCGCTACCGGCAACTGGGACAACAGATGGATGCCGTCCGCCTCACACTGGCTGAAAAGCAGAAGCAGGAAGCGGAGAAGGCCAAACACCATGCCGGGACTGAAGCTGAACTGGCCAGGGCCCGTGAGGCACTTGTTGCCCATGAGACAGAGGCCCAGATCAAACAGGACAGCCTTCGCTCATCGGAACAGCAACGTGCAACACTTCAACAGCAGGCTGAGCGTATGGCTGGCGAACGCAGGCTTCTGGCTGAGCGAAAAAGCGGCCTTGCGCAGCATATCGAAGAGATGCAGCAGCGGACGAAGACTCTGGCCGGAGAGATCGAACGCCTTAAACAGCAAATGGAAGTCAGCGATGATTCGCGCCTTCAGAAAGTCAGGCAGGAGACAATTGAGAAGGTCACCGCAGCTGAAGCGTGTCTCACCAAAGCACGTGCCAAACGGGACCAGCAACTGGCCGAGTTTGAGCGCCTTCGCAGTGAATTCGAGAATCAGGAGACGCGGCGCCAGCAGGCCCAGAGTGCTCTGGAACGGCTGGAGCAGCGCCATCAGATTGTGCAGCGCCAGTTTGAAGAGGCACGCAACCAGTTACAGGCCGGCGAAACTGCAACCGTGGAGGCGAATAGCGCCACAGAAAATGCAGAAAAGCGAGCCGCAGAAGCAGCCGGTGCCCTGGAAGAAGCTCAGGTGCAGCTTGATGGATGCCGAAAAGAACGTGAAGAGGCGGCCGGTCAACGTGCAGAGAGCGAAAGAAAGGTACGTGCCCTGCGTGGTGAATCCCACCAACCCGCGGCACAGCTGGCACATCAGGATGTTCCGGAGAGGCTGCGTGAGCAGATGCGCTCCAGAGGTGCGATCTGGATTGATGAGTCCCTTCAGGTTCCGGAAGGACTGGAACAGGCCGTAGCGGCAGCACTGCGTGGCCGCGCAGCAGATGTAAGCCTGCCTGCCAACCCGGATCTTTCCGAATGGCAGGAGCTATGCATTGAAGCCAAAGATACGCCGATTGCGATGTTTGCTGCAGGCCTGGTTGAACAGGACAGTTCAGATGAAAGCCTGGCCCTCTCTATTGGCCTTGGCACTGAACACCCTCTCTTCAATGTATTCTCTCACATTCATCTGTGCGACAGTGTTTTTAACAGCAAGCCTGTCAGTGGGCGCTCACTTGTCAGTCGTGACGGCTGGAGACTTGAACCTGACGGATGGCTGATTCCTCCGGCCCAGAATCATACGGCCAGAAGACTGACACTGCAGAGGCGTCAGCGCGAATGTGAAGCTGAATTGAAAAAGGCAGAGCAACTGCTTCAGGTAAGTGAAAAATCTGTGGAGAAAACAGAAGCAGCACTGACACTTCAACAGCAGAACTGGCAGAAGGCGCACCTTGCAGCTGCTGAGTCGGGAAGCTCCCTGCAATCAGCTCAGGCAAATCTTAAACGTCTTGAAGATGACCAGACATCACTGAATGACCGCATTGCCCATCTCACCCGGGAAAATGAGGAGATTGGAAAGGATGTACAGCATTGGCAGGAGCAGCGTGACGGAGTCTCCCGCAAGGATCAACAGCAGCAGCTGGATGCAAAAGAGAAACTCGATGCCCATGCAGCAGAGCAGCAGGGTTGCGAGCAAACTCTTCACCAGACAAGAAATGAACTGGCCTCTGCCGATCAGGCACTGGCACTGCATCAGCAGGCTGTTGAAAACCTGCAGAAGGAAGAGCGCAGAATCATTCAGGAGATCGAGCAGCTCACTGGACGGATTGATCAGGATCGTGCCCAGCTTGCCCGCACAGAGGAAGAGATCGCAACCGCGGCAGCCCGTGAAGGGCTGGATAAGGAGCTCCGCACTGCATCAGAAGCCGTGGAAGCAGCCCATCAATCTCTGAACAGTATCCGCCAGAAGGGTCATGAACTGCAACAGGAGGCCCATGCCTGTGAACGCTCAGAGCGTGAAGCACGTATAAATCACCAGCAGAGCAATGAGGCCCGGCAGAAAATTGAGATCCAGCTGGCTACTGAACAGGCACGCATTCAGGATCTTGAAGAGGAGATCAGGCAGCGCTTCAGGAAAGCAGCTCAGGAGTTGCTCGGCTCTCTGGATGAGTCGGTTAATGACAAGGATGCTGAACAGGTTGTGCAGCGGGCACGTGAACTGGAAGAGCGTCTGAGCCGCTTTGGACCCGTTAACCTGCTTGCTATTGATGAGTTTCAGCAGGCCTCAGAGCGTGAGCTCTTCCTGAGTGAACAGTCTGATGATCTTGAGAGCAGCCTGAAAACACTGGCCGACACCATTTCACGCATTGACCATACCATGCGTCAACGTTTTATTGACGTGTTTAACGAGACCAACCGCATCTTTAAGGAGACATTCCCGCGTCTCTTCGGTGGTGGCCGGGCCGAACTTCGGCTCGATTCCGAAGACGTGTTAACAGCCGGCGTCAGCGTGATTGCACAACCACCCGGGAAACACCTCGGTGATGTCGGCCTTCTCTCCGGTGGTGAAAAAGCACTAACAGCAGTTGCTCTGGTATTCTCGATTTTCCAGATCAAACCTGCACCCTTCTGTATTCTTGATGAGGTGGATGCACCACTTGATGATGCCAATGTCGGCCGTTACAACGACATGCTTAAGGAGCTGGCGGACCGGGTTCAGTTCCTCGCCATATCACATAATAAGATCACCATGCAGAAAGCAGACCGCCTGATCGGCGTCTCCATGCCGGAGGCGGGTGTATCCCGTATTGTTGCCGTGGATATGGAGCAGATCAGCTGAGCAATACCGGATATGAACACTGCTACTTGTTGCTGTTCAACTGTTTAAGCTAGCATTGCGCTTTCCATGTTAACTGAAACCAGCAAACCTCACTCCGGAAAATCTCTGGACAGGCTCTACATCAAAACCTACGGCTGCCAGATGAATGAGTATGACTCGTCACGCATGGCTGATTTGATGAAAGAAGCCTACGGCCTGCGCCTTACCGCAACACCTGAAGAGGCTGATGTTATTCTGATGAACACCTGCTCGGTACGTGAAAAGGCCGAGGATAAGGTTTATTCTGAACTGGGGCGCTATCGAAAGATCAAGAACAGAAACCCTGATCTGATCATTGGCGTTGGTGGCTGCGTTGCCCAACAGGAAGGGGAGCGCATCCAGAAACGCGCCCCTTATGTTGATATCGTGTTTGGCCCGCAGACCTATCATAACCTCCCTGAAATGGTGAACCGGATTCGTCGTGAACGTGTGCACCTGACTGCTATAGAGATGCCGGAAATTGAAAAATTTGACCATCTGCCAACTCCGGGGGTTCAAGGCGTATCCGGCTTTGTAACCATCATGGAGGGGTGTGATAAATTCTGCACATTCTGTGTGGTTCCCTATACGCGCGGTTCTGAGCTCTCCCGCCCGGTTCATGATGTGCTGGACGAGTGCCGGACACTTCTGCAAAAGGGTGCAGCTGAGATTAACCTGCTGGGACAGAATGTTAATGGCTACAGGGGAGATGGCGCTGACGGAGAAGAGTGGGATTTCACCATGCTTCTCTATGCCGTAGCTAAGCTTGAAGGCCTGAAGAGGCTGCGCTTTATCACCAGTCATCCGATAGAGATGACAAGCGAGCTGGCTGTTGCATTCGGGGAACTGCCGCAGCTGATGCCGTTTCTTCATCTGCCTGTTCAGAGTGGATCGGATCGGATACTTAAGGCCATGCATCGTGGCCATACACGCGATGACTACTTCCGGATGATAGATGAGCTTCGTGAGCATTGCCCTGACCTGGCACTCTCTTCAGACTTTATCGTCGGCTATCCCGGTGAAACCGATGAAGATTTTGCTGACACGATCGATCTGGTCAGGCGTGTGGGCTACGACTCCTCCTATTGCTTCAAATATTCGCCACGGCCGGGAACACCTGCATCAAAAATTGAGGATGACATTCCTGAAGGTGTGAAGGATGCACGCCTGCAGACCCTGCTTGACCTGATACGTGAGCAGTCAAGAGCCGCAACCGGGCAGCAGGTCGGTAAGACTCTGGATATCCTCGTTGAAAAAGAGGGTAAAAAACCAGGGGATATGCAGGGGCGCACACCTGACTTTAAAATCGTTCACTTCCGTGGCCAGAAAAGACAGATTGGTCAGATCATGCCGGTAAAAATTATTGAAGCTTACGGGCAATCTCTGCGCGGAGAGCTCTGTATTGTATAGCACTCACAATACCTGTGCGGGGGCCTGAAATGGAGGTGATCGATCTCTCATCCATGGGTACGTCGATGCTTGCCGCACTCTGTGGGCCGGACAACCGGATCATCAAGCAGATTGAAAAGCACTTTCATGTCCGTTTTCTCGGCAAACCGGGGCAGTGGAGTATTGAGGGAGAGCAATCCTCTCAGGCTGAAGATGCGCTGTATCAGCTTGTCCGGCAACTGGAGAGCGGTTCACTGACTCAGATTGATGTTGAAGGCATACTGGCCGACGGTCAGCCACGCGAGGGTGAAGGCAGAAAAGGAAAAGGCAGGGATGGTGTGCTGATTGCCGGCCGCCGTCATATTCAGGGTAAAACGGAAAATCAGCGCCACTACCTTCGTGATATCCATGACAATACATTAACCCTCTCCATCGGCCCGGCCGGTTCAGGAAAAACCTATCTGGCTGTGGCTGCTGCCGTCGTTGCGCTCAACTCACATGAAGTTGAGCGTATTATTCTGACCCGGCCGGCCGTTGAAGCCGGTGAGCGCCTGGGCTTCCTGCCGGGTGATCTGCAACAGAAAGTTGATCCGTACCTGCGCCCGTTGTTTGATGCTCTGACTGATATGGTTGGCATTGAGAAAATGAATGCACTGATGGAACAGGGTCGAATTGAAATCGCACCGCTGGCCTATATGCGCGGGCGCACACTCAATGATGCATTTATCATTCTTGATGAGGCGCAGAATACTACCAGAGCACAAATGAAAATGTTTCTGACCCGGCTCGGTTTCGGATCAAAGATGGTCGTAACCGGTGACAGTACGCAGGTTGACCTGCCAAAGCACCATCAAAGCGGCCTGCTACATGCACTGCAGGTGCTCGAAGGCGTTGAGGATGTCGGCATTTGTCGCCTGACCGGTAAAGATGTGGTCAGGCACCGGCTTGTTGAGAAGATCGTTACTGCGTATGAGAAGCGTGAAGATGATTGATGTTGTTGTGGACGAGGGTATTGAGGCCCCGCTGCCTGATAATGCTTCCATCTACAGGACCGTAGAGGCTGCCTGCTCCGAAGCCGGGATTACCCGGGCACCGCATCTCTGCATCCGCTTTGCAGATGACGCCACAGTTAAAGCACTCAATGGCCAGTGGCGCGGCAGGCAGAGTGTCACCGATGTGCTCGCCTTTCCCATGCAGGATGGAGCTGAGCCTGACCTTGATGAGTCGCTCGGTGATATTGTTCTTGCAACACCTTTCACGCTCAGGGAGGCAAAGAGGCTCTCCCTGCCTGCAACCGATCACATGCTTCACCTGATTATTCACGCTACCCTGCATCTGCTGGGGCATGATCATATCGCGGACAGTGAAGCAGAACTGATGCAGGAAAAAGAGAGCAGGGCCATGCAGAAACTCGGCCTGCACAACCCCTATCCCAATGATCTTTATGAGGATAAAGCACATGTCTAAACATTTTCGGGAGTGGCTTCGCCAGAAACTTCTGACCCGCCTGCGGCCCGGCCGCAGTGAGGATGAGCTTCTCACGCTGATCGGCAAGGCAGAGGCTATACAGTCCGATGAGCAGCGCCATCAGATGGAGAGCATGGTGGAGTTTCACGACATGCGGGTTCGTGAAGTGATGATTCCGCGCTCGGAAATTAAAGCCGTGGAAGTAAACATGAAGCTCTCCGAGGTGGAGCGGGTCATGACAGAGAGCCGTGTGACCCGGCTTCCCGTGATTGATGGCGATCTGGATCGGGTTCTGGGAGTGGTCCATGTCTGGGATCTGTTTTCCGCCCGGGTACAAAATAAAACACCATCACTGCATGAGCTGATTCGCCCATGCCTGAAAGTATCGGAGCTGCAACGGGTATCCGGTCTTCTGTCGGAGATGCGTGCGGATAGTCATATGGCGATTGTGCTGGATGAGTATGGTGGAACCGCCGGCCTGGTGACGATCTCCGATCTGCTTGGGGAGATTATCGGTTCGATGGATGAGCGGGGTGAGACTGCAGAGGGGGCTGAGTATCAACGAACCGAAAACGGTGAACTGGAGGTGCAGGCACGGATGCATGTCGAGGAGCTGGCAGAACTGCTTGATCGTAAACTCCCTGAAGGCGACTTTGATACTGTTGGCGGCCTGATTGTCACCGAGCTCGGTCGCATTCCCGTCACGGGTGAACAGATCACCATTGACGGGCTGGACATTCATGTTCAGGAAGCTGATCCAAGACGGGTTACTCAGGTTCTGATCAAGCCGGAAGAGACACCCGATTAAGTCATGGTGTTAAACCAGGGGGAGAAGAGGTTTAAACCCTATCAGGCCATTCTGGTACTCCTTTGTGGTGGAGCCATGCAGTTCGCCTTCTCCCCCTATGACTACAACTGGCTGGCCATTCTTGCCCTCTCCATTTGGGGATGGCTGCTTCTCAATTCCACACGTCCGTTTCTTGCCGGTTATCTGTTTGGCTTTGGCTGGTTCGGGTTTGGGTCATGGTGGCTGGCAGACACCTTTCATCTCTACGGTGGTCTGCCATATCCGCTTGCCTATGGATGCGTGGCACTTGTCGGGGCGGTTATGGCAATCTTTCCAGCCGTCTGGGGATGGCTGGCCATCAGGGTTGCAGGCCAGGATTCTGACAATAGAAGCTGGATCATTCTGCTCTTCCCCGCATCGGCAGTCCTGCTTGAGTGGCTGCGTGGCCACCTCTTTACAGGGCTGCCCTGGACATCTCTTGGAAACCTGACTCTGGATACGCCTGCAGCCAGTTGGGCATCAGTCACCGGCGTCTACGGTGCGGCTGCAATACCTGCCCTGATCGCCATCTCTCTGGCAGCCTTCAGTCACCGGAAGACAGGCCCCGCCGCTCTGGCCGGGCTGCTTCTCTCCGTCGCACTTATCTGGCTTGCCCCTCAACCCACCCGGATTGAAGGCGAGGCTCGAACAGCGGCACTGATTCAGGGCAATATCCCCCAGGATGTGAAATGGGATCGCGCCTTTCTTGAAGAGACTATGCACCGTTATGATCGACTCTCCACCTCTGCTTTTGCCGGAACTGATATCATTATCTGGCCGGAAGCGGCAGTTCCCTTCTTTCTCTCCCGTGCCCCCGGATGGGATCAGTGGCTGAAAAACAGGGTTACGATATGGAACAGGCCACTTCTCTTTGGCGGGCTGAAAGTGATGACGGAGAAACCGGGATCCTCCCCTGTTGCACAGAACGGCCTCTTTATTCAGCAACCCGGATCACCCGATCGTGACTTCACCGGCAAGCATCATCTGGTTCCCTTCGGTGAATATGTCCCCGCCTGGCTGCCGTGGCTGCACAAGCTTGTTCCCAATATTGCCGATTTCCAGCCGGCTGAAAATGAAGGTGTGCTGACCGGTGGTGATACGGTTTTCGGCTCTCTGATCTGCTATGAGTCTATCTTTCCGGAGGAGGCCCGGGCACGCGTAGAACGGGGAGCTCAGGTTCTCGTTGTTGTCACCAATGATGCCTGGTACGGCCGGAGCCCTGCTGCATGGCAGCATCTTCAGGCAGCAAGAATGCGTGCGATTGAGACAGGGCGCTATCTGCTTCGTGCTGCCAATACCGGCGTTTCAGCCATTATCGCTCCGGATGGTTCCATCACGGCGACGGCTCCATGGTGGACGCAGAGCGTGGTAAAAGGTACATATCGTCTTTCAGATGCAGTTACGCCGTATCAAAAATGGGGCGACCTGCCATCAACTGTTACGGCCTGTATACTCCTGCTTGCAGGCGGCCTGTGGAGAAAGCGTTGGAGAAACTGATGAAGCAAGCACCGGTAGCTGTGTTGGGGGCAGGTTCATGGGGAACGGCACTGGCCATGGTGCTATCACGTCGCGGCCGTGAAGTTCGCCTGTTTGAAAGAACTGATCTGCTGGCCCGGGAGATGCAGCAGAAACGCCAGAACAGCCATTTCCTTCCCGGTATCACCTTTCCTGAGAGCCTCTCAGTCACCGCAGACTATGATAAGGCGCTGGATGGAACTGTTGCAACGATACTGGCAGTGCCATGCTCTGCCGCCGATTCGGTACTCGGCAACATTTCCGGATCCTCCACGCCTGTGATTGCCGCCTGCAAAGGGCTTGATCCCGACTCACTGGAACGGGTGGATGAACTGCTGATTCGCCATGTTGGCATAGATCGTGCCGCACTGCTTTCAGGCCCCTCTTTTGCCAGGGACAGTGCAGAAGGCCTGCCGACTGCCATCACCATGGCCGCTGCCGATCTCGTATTTGCCCGCCAGTGTGCCGGGCTCTTTGATGACCACGCGTTCAGAATCTATACCAGTACCGATCTGGCCGGCGTTGCGCTGGGTGGTGCGCTGAAAAATGTTATCGCCATTGCTGCCGGCATTTCATCCGGCCTGAATCTCGGACATAGCGCGATTGCTGCGCTGATCACACGGGGTATCGCAGAGATATCCAGGCTTGCCGTTGCCTGCGGAGGTCGGCCCGAAACCATGAGTGGGCTATCCGGACTGGGTGACCTTGTGCTGACATGTACCGGGGAGCTTTCACGCAACCGGAAAATGGGCATAGCACTCGCACAGGGCATGCGTGTTGATGAAGCACGCAGCCATGTCGGACAGGTGGTGGAAGGTGAAAAAACCACCATTGCTGCATGTAAGCTGGCTGAAAAGCATGGCATCGAAATGCCTATTTCAGAGATTGTCCGCTCCGTTCTTGAAGAGAAGATCAGGCCTGATCAGGCAGTCTCCCGGCTCCTGAACCGGCCTGAAAAATCTGAGTATACCTGATCCGGGTAAGCGGCCATGGATGATGAAGAGCTGTTTTCCAGGGCGATGGGCACGGTCCGCCCCATCACGACTTCGGATAAAATCAGAGTTGAAAAGCCTGCACCAAAGGGGCTTAAGCGTGAGGTTCATCGCAGGCCGTTGAGTGGACAGGCGTCAGCATCCGGACATGCGGCTCCCGAGGCTACAGAGGAGCCCTGGACTCTGATCAACAGCGGTATCTCACGTGAGAAGCTCAAACAACTGGCAGCAGGGAAGCCCCCTGTCGGAGTTGAAATCGATCTGCATGGCATGACCCGCAAT
>JAIPJD010000021.1 GCA_021734365.1 Mariprofundaceae bacterium
GCCATGCCTGTCCACCAGATAGATACTCCCCTCCTGCTTCTTCCACAGGGCAACAGGGCTGCGGGCAACAGCATGCAGATGAAGTGAGCCGGGTAAATTTCTCCGGATATAAACTTCTTCAAGATCCGGAAGTGCCTGAAGCAGTTGATTGCGGATAGTGACGGGCCGGGTTGACCAGAAATCATTGGCTTGAATTGATGCAAGAGAGTGGTTGATCTCTGCATGCAGTGATGATGGTGAAGACTCAACCACTTCAATCTTCCATTCACTGACGCTGAATGTGCGATTGAGCAGCAGCAGTGCTGAGACCGATACGGCCAGGACAATGGCAGAGCCGGTGACCCAGGCCAGACTTCTCATCACAGCCTTACGACGCTGCAGGATTTCAGACTTTGCGATTCGACGCTGGTTATTGCGGGTCATGATGCTAATCCCCTGTTTGAATCCAGTGTTGCGGCAGCCAGAATAAGGCAGCAGAGCTCATCAAAACCGATACCTGCCTGCGCGGCCGCCTTGGGCAGCAGGCTTGTCTCTGTCATGCCCGGTATGGTGTTGATTTCGAGAATCACCGGTTCACCACCATCGGCAACGATCATGTCGACACGTGGAGCACCATCGCAGCCGGTGGCCTCTACCGCCTCTTCCGCACGCTGCATGCAGAGACGCAGCGTTTCAGCAGGAATGCGTGCAGGGCAGAAGTATTGGGTTGCACCGACCGTGTATTTGGAGGCGTAGTCATAAACACCGGATTTCGGAACGATCTCGACGGGAGGCAGTGCTTTACCATTCAGGGTTGAGACATGAATCTCCGGCCCGTTTACCGGCATCTCCGCCATCCAGCCTGCAGGATTGGTGATATCAAGCGCATCCCAGTCTGCTTTAGCGTTCAGGAAATGCAGGCCAACGCTGGAGCCCTCGGCTACCGGCTTGAGAACCACCGGATAACGCAGCGGGCCGTCACGGTTCAGAGCAACCTCTACAGGTGTTTTGATGCCGGCCTTTTCAAGTACGCTCTTGCTCAACTGCTTGTGCATGCAGAGTGCTGAAGCGGTAATACCGGAACCGGTGTAGGGGATGCCCATGATCTCGAGCAGACCCTGGATCGCACCATCTTCACCCAGTGTTCCATGCAGGGCGATGAATGCAGCATCAATCTCTGCGCTGCGAATCTGCTCCGGCCAGTGGTGACTCAGGTCAATCTCTGTCACCTGGATGCCGGAACGTTTCAGTGCAGCGGAGACAGCCCTGCCTGAACGCAGCGAAATTTCACGTTCGCTGGAGGAGCCGCCCATCAATACGCCAACACGGGAAAACGGGACAGTGACAGGCATGGTCATGAGATGCCTCCCAGAATCCGCACTTCCGGCTCCAGATGCACGCCGAATTTCTCTTCTACCGCCTGCTGTGCCATACGGATCAGTGTCAGCACGTCTTCACTGGAAGCCTTGCCCTCATTAACAATGAAGTTGGCATGCGTGGAGGAGATGCGGGCATTGCCTATTTTTATTCCCTTCAGGCCGGCAGCCTCAATGAGGCGTGCGGCGTAATCACCCGGTGGATTCTTGAATACAGAACCGCAGTTGGGCAGTGACAGTGGCTGGGTGCTGCTGCGCTGTCTGCGCATCTCGCGCATCCGGTCACGAATGGATTCACTATTATCATTTTGAAGCTCGAAACGGGCGGAGATCACCAGAGCCCCTGTTGGAAGCACGGTGTGCCGGTAATCCATCTGCAGCTGGTCCCGATTGATCTCACTGATCCCACCATTGCGATGCAGGATACGGACAGAGCGAAGGGTGTCAGAGATCTGCTGACCGAACGCACCCGCATTCATGGCAATGCCACCGCCCAGATCTCCGGGTACGGTTGCCATGAACTCAAGGCCGGCAAGCCCTTGTGCGGCACAATACTGGGCAACTTTAGCCATGCGGGCGCCCGCCTCTGCTCTGAGTTCGCTCTGATCAGATGAAATCCCGCCCAGCCCTCCAAAATCGATAACAACGCCATCAAACCCCTGATCGGAAACAAGCAGGTTGCTGCCACGTCCCAAAGGCAGGATAGGGGTTGAGTCAGGTATAAGGCTCAAAGCCTCACTTAATTCGCTTTCACCACCAGGGCGGAAATACCAGCGTGCCGGGCCACCGATCGCCAGCGTGGTGTGGGATGCCAGAGAAATTTTCTCATCGAAACGTCCCAGTCGGGATATGCTCTGCTGCCAGCTCATGAATTGGCTCCTGAGATAATGTTTCGCAGGCGCTGTGCCAGACCCCCGATGGAGCCGGCTCCCATCAGAATTACAACCTTGCCATCCTTAAGCTTCTGCAGCGCATTCTGCTCAGCACTCTCAAGGTCCGGGCAGAGGGAGATATGTTTATATCCACGTGCACGCATTCCTTCGATCATGGCTTCAGCTGTGATGCCTTCGATAGGAGACTCGCTTGCGGCATAGATCGGTAGCAGTGTCACTTCATGGGCTACGTCAAATGCACCAAGGAACTCATCCATCAGGTCCTGGGTGCGGCTATAGCGGTGTGGCTGGAAGATGACGGAGAGCTCTTTCTCCGGCCAGCATGATGCGGCTGCCTCAAGGGTTGCAATAATCTCTTTCGGATGGTGTGCATAATCATCAACAAGAACACCATCACCTGATGAGAGAGATTGAAATCTGCGCTGAATACCGGCGAAACTCTCCATGCCTTCTATAATGGTTTTGACATCAACACCCAGATCCATCAGCACGGCCATGGCTGCCAGTGCATTCTCGGCATTATGTCTGCCGGGCATCGGCAGCCTGAAGCCGCATCTTTTTGCATCTTCATTGATGCCGACAGTGAGCAGCTGGCCACTACCGTCCGGTTTCAGATCAATCAGGTGCAGATCAGCCTGCGGGCTGCTTCCATATGTGGTAACCGGCTTGTGCAGCCCCTCGCGAAGCGAGGCTACATTGGGGTGCTCATGGTGCAGAACCACACGTCCATAGAATGGTGTCAGATTTACAAACTGCCGGAATGCCTCCATCAGATGGCTAAAATCACCATAGTGATCAAGGTGTTCCGGATCGATGTTGCTGACCACGGCAATGGTAGGGGAGAGGCGGAGGAATGATCCGTCACTCTCATCGGCCTCGGCAATCAGCCATGGGCTTCCGCCCAGTTTGGCATTATCACCGGTAGCCATCAGCCGGCCACCAATGACATAGGTCGGGTCAAGTCCGGCTGTCTCCATACCGTGGACAATCATTGAAGTGATTGTTGTCTTTCCATGACTTCCTGCGATGGCAACGCCCTGTTTCATGCGCATCAGCTCAGCCAGCATCTCAGCCCTTGGAATAATCGGAATACCCTGTTCTCTGGCAAAGGTCACTTCAGGGTTGTCTTTTGCAATGGCAGAGGAGGTCACCACAACCTGTGCATTGCCAATGTTTTCAGCCTGGTGGCCAATATGCACGGAGATACCGAGCGCCCGCAGCTTGAGCACGTTGGGGCTCTCATCGGCATCACTGCCCTGAACGGAGAATCCCTGGTTGTGCAGCAGCTCAGCAATGCCACTCATGCCGATGCCTCCAATACCTGTCAGGTGAATGCACTGAATACGGGATTTCATGCGCTCACCTCCGACAGAGGCAGATAGCTGCTGATCACCTTAAGCTGGCGCACCATGGCATCTGTTGTAGCCCACGCTCTGCCTGCCCGGCTCATGGCTGAAAGGCGGTGTGAATCAAACAGCATCTTCTCAATCTCACCTGCCAGTACGGCAATAGAGGCATGCTTCTGCTCAACGATAATGGCGGCATCATGTTCGCTCATTGCTCTGGCGTTGTAATACTGATGATTGTCCGCTGCATGTGGCAGGGGAATA
Source organism: Mariprofundaceae bacterium (assembly GCA_021734365.1). Taxonomy (GTDB): domain Bacteria; phylum Pseudomonadota; class Zetaproteobacteria; order Mariprofundales; family Mariprofundaceae; genus WSZY01. The sequence continues at coordinate 3,859 of JAIPJD010000021.1, forward strand.
AAGATGGCCGGCATACCGCAGATTGCGGCCTCTCCCACGGTCATGGCGCCGCTTCGGGCAACCAGCATGTCACCACTGGCATAGAACTCCGGCATTTCATTGCAGAAACCAAGCACATCAGCATTGATTGAAGCCTCACGATAAGCAGTGCTGACCGTCTCGATACCTTCCTTTCCGGCGATATGGGTGACTTCGAATTCGAGCCCCTTTGCCTTCAGCAGGCGGCACGCGGCGGGGAGATTGCTGTTAAGAAATGCGGCCCCCTGCGAACCACCAAGAATCAGCAGCCGGGGCGGGAGATGAGGCTGCCATTTAATGGCGGCAATATTCTCTCTGACCACGTTCCCTGTCATGACACTCTTCTCATCGGGTAGCAGGCGGGCAGCTTCAGCAAAGCCGAGCATGATCTTCCTGCAGAAGCGGGCCAGTTTCCGGTTTACCATGCCCGGCACGGCATTCTGTTCGTAGAGAACCACCGGAATGCGGCTGACCAGTGCTGCAAGCACACCGGTGATGCTGGCATAACCACCAACACCCACAACCAGATGCGGGGTCTCACTCTTCCAGTGAGAACGAACCTGCCAGACGGCTCTTGGCAGCTCCCACAGTAGCACGCGCAACTTCTGGCTCAGGCCTGCGCCCTGAATGGAGTGCATCGGCAGTAGCAGGACATCCTCACCCTGCTCAGGCAGCAGCGTTGCCTCCAATCCGCGCTCGACACCAATGAACTGAACTTTCAGCTCAGGCCACGCCTGTCGTGCCGCATCGGCAAGTGCCAGAGCAGGCATTACATGCCCGCCGGTGCCGCCACCGGCAATGGAGAGAGTCGGTCTGATCGTCATGCCGCTGCCTCGGCAGCCCGTCTGTTATGGAGAGGGCGGTTTTCCGGCTGATGACGCTGAACCGAGAGAATCAGCCCGATCAGAATGCAGTTACCAAACAGTGCGCTTCCGCCATAGGAGAAGAATGGAATCGGCATTCCCTTGGTTGGCAGGATTCCCATCACCGCTCCGAGATTGATCATGCATGATATGGAAATCAGCAGGATGCAACCCAGAATCAGCAATCTCTCAAACGGTTCTTTGGCCTGCATGGCAAGCTTAAGGCCGCGCCAGATGAGCACCATAAAGAGCGTGATCAATGCCAGTGTACCTGCCAGGCCAAGCTCTTCCGCCAATACGGCTGCAATAAAATCGGTGAATGCCTCCGGCAGGTAGAACAGCTTCTGCACACCCTGTCCAAGCCCGCTGCCGTAAATGCCTCCCGAGCCAAAGGCGATCATTGATTGAATCAGCTGATAGCCACTGCCAAACGGATCAGCCCACGGATCGGTAAAGCTGAGAATGCGTTTGAGCCGATAGGGCTCGACAATGATAGCGATCACTCCGATCGGAATGGCTACAGAGATCAGAGCCAGCAGATGGCGAAACGGAACACCGCCGACAAACCACATGCAGAACGCAACCATAATAAGCAGTGCGGCATTGCCGAAATCAGGCTGCAACAGCAGCAGGATGGCGGCAACAGTTACCACCACCAGCATGGGGGAGAGGCCACTGGCAAAGCTTTTAAGGCGATCCGGAAATGCAGCCATATAGTATGCCAGATAGAGAATCACGACAGGCTTGAGCAGCTCAACCGGTTGCAGGGTAATGCCGGCCAGTGAGAACCAGCGGGTTGCCCCGTTGATCTTTACACCGAAAATCAGGATGGAGATCATCACCAGCAGCATCAGGCCAAGCAGGGAGAGGCTTGCAGCTCTCCACCAGCCCGGATGCACCCGTGATATGCCCCAAGCCAGAAGAAGTCCGACAGGAATATAGGCAATCCAGTGGGAGATGATTCTCAACGGATCACCATAACGTGCTTCGGCCACGCTGAGGCTGGCACTTCCAATCATAACGATACTGAGCGTTAGCAGCAGCAGGACAGATCCGGTGATAACCCGATCGGGAGGTGCAATACGATTACTCATGTCGCACCTCCATGTGCTCCACCCTGCGGGCGGAAAGACCGTGCAATTTTGCTGTCCTGCAAAATTGTCATGTCGCACCTCCGTGTGATTCAGAGCATCCATGCCCTTCACCCTTCGGGCGGTCTGCGACCGTCCAAACGGCAATCCTGCCTTTTTGTGCTCCACCCTGTACCCCAGGGCACCTTCTCTCTCGCAGACTCGATTCACCTTGCGGGCGGAAAGATCGTACAATTTTGCTGTCCTGCAAAATTGTCATATCGCACCTCCCAGACTTTCAACAGCGTTTGAGAATGCCTCACCGCGTTCGGTATAATTTTTGAACTGGTCCTGGCTGGCAGCAGCGGGCGCAAGAAGCACCGGATCATTCCCTGACAGCTTTGAAGCCATGAATACCGCACGCTCGATGTTGCCTGCAACCGTATGAGGAACATCAGCCTTCTTCAGCATTCTGGTATATGGTGCGGCGTTCTTGCCGATCACGAATGCGTGTGAGACATGCTGATGTGCCACGGAAGCAAGGGGATCCAGATCGAGATCTTTTCTTAATCCACCACATATCCAGATAGCCTTTTTAAAAGAGTTCAGAGCGGCAATGGCGGCATCGGGGTTGGTCGCCTTGGAGTCATCAAACCAGTCATGGCCGGCCTTCATGCCGATATGCTCCAGCCGGTGTTTCAGCCCTTTGAAACAGGTCATGGTTTCACGGATGACCCTGTGGCTGACGCCATAGTCGGCGGCAATCTGTGCCGCAACAGCCATGTTCATGTGTTGATGTACACCACGTGCCGGAATCTGTTCGCATGGAACCAGTTGACGCTGCCAGTTCTGGCTCCAGAAGAGAGCCGGGCCATTTGAGGTCTCCATAATACCTGTAGTGATGTTGTCCGATTCGGTATCATTTTCATCACAATGGCCGAAGCGGAGCGTACGCACACCCCGCTGGCTGAGAGAGGCAACCTGTTTATCCCAGCTGCTGTCCGCAGGGAACATGGCAGTATCGCCCTCTCCCTGCTTATCAAACAGACGTAGTTTGGCGGCGAGATACTCCTCCGGGGTAAGATGCATGTCAGCGTGGTCGGACTGGAAATTAAGCAGTACAGCCCAGTCAGGCTTGAGGCCACTGCTGCGCTCAAGCTGAAAGCTTGAAAGCTCCAGCACAATTCGTGCCGGCTGACGGTTTCCATGCAGCAGCTCCAGCATCGGTGTACCGATGTTGCCCCCTGCATCAATGCCACCGGGAAGTGTCTCCAGCATCAGCTCCACCAGAGAGGTTGTGGTGGTCTTTCCATTGGTGCCGGTAATGGCAATGGTTGGCCCCTGATAATGTTCAAGGAAAAGATCCAGGTCACCGCAGACGGGAACCTCCTTCTCCCTGAGCTTTGCAAGCACAGGAGTGTTCCAGCGGATGCCCGGGCTGACGATTACCCGATCATAGTGGCTCAGTTTCCCTATCTTGAAGCTGCCGATATGCATCGGTATTTTCAGGTCATCCGGAAGTTTAACCCTGTGTGCATCAAAGCCCTCGCACTGTTCTCCACGGTTCAACAGGAATCGGGCGAGCGAGATGCCCGTCTTTCCCATGCCGAGGATGGCGTTATTGGTGATCGGTTCATTCATATCATAATCACCTGATCTTCAACGTGGAGAGAGCCACGAGTGCAAGAATGAGGGAGATGATCCAGAAGCGGACGATAACCTTCGGCTCCGCCCAGCCTTTGAGCTCGTAGTGGTGGTGGATGGGAGCCATACGGAATACACGTTTTCCGGTTAGTTTGAATGAGACGACCTGAACCATCACTGATACGGCTTCCAGAACAAAGATGCCTCCGGCAATGGCAAGCAGGAACTGTTGATGCACGGCGCAGGCGACAAACCCGAGGGCGCCGCCCAGCGCCAGTGCACCTACGTCACCCATAAAAACCTGAGCCGGGTAAGTGTTAAACCATAAGAAACCGAGACATGCGCCCACCATGGCGCCGCAGAAAACAGTCAGTTCGCCGGCGCCGGGGACGAATGGAATCATCAGATATTTTGCAAAGTGAGCATGTCCGGCGAGGTAGGTCACGAATGCGAGAGCGATCGCCACCATAAAGGTCGGGGTCACCGCCAGGCCATCAAGCCCATCAGTCAGATTAACCGCATTGGAGGTTCCGATCAGCACAAAGATGACAAATGGGAGGTACCAGAGTCCCATATCCCACTGGAAATTGAAGAAGGGTATGTCAACCATGGGCTCTGTCATCTGCAAGAGGCCGGCTGCCGCAATGCCGCCGAAGAGTAGTTGCAGCAGGAGTTTCCATCTGCCTGCCAGTCCTTTTGAATTCTGTCTGCTGATTTTCAAATGGTCATCGAACCAGCCGATAAGGCCATATCCGAGTGTCAGCATCAGGCCGAGCCAGATGAAGCCGCTGGAGAGATCTGCCCAGAGAAGTGTGGAGAGAGTAAAGGTAAGAAGAATCAGCAGTCCGCCCATGGTCGGGGTGCCCTGTTTGCTCAGGTGGCTCTGCGGACCATCATCCCTGATTGGCTGGCCCTTACCCTGCTTCGCTGTCAGCCACTTAATGAAGAAGGGGCCGAGAATCCAGCAGAGAATCAGTGAAGTAAGAAGGGCATAGACTGTACGGAACGTGATGTACTGAAACAGATTAAACAGGGAGAACTGGTCGGCCAGTGGATAGAGGAGATTATAGAGCATGCATACCCTCCCGTTTGGCCATGGCGCGAACGATCCGGTCCAGATGCATGCTTCTGGATGCCTTGATCAGAATGTGGTCGTCACTGTTAAACTGCTGCAGATTTTTTTCCGTCCAGGCCACAGCCTCATCAGTTGTGGCAAACCAGATGGCATCGGCATGGTCATGTCGCAGCACCTTCATTTCGTTACCGACAAGAATCAGCATATTGATGCCTGAGAGGTTGAGTGAACGGTGGGTATGCTCCGGCTCATCCAACTCGGCCATATCACCAATGATTGCGACCGTGCGCCCGGAAAGTTGAGTCAGCGTATCGAGTGCCGCCTGCATGGAGACAGGATTGGCATTGTAGCTGTCATCCATGATGGTGGCGCCGTTAATACCGCTAACGATGCGCATGCGGCCCTCCACGGGTTGCCAGCTGGCCAGCGCTGCAGCCAGATCTGAAAGTGAAGGCATGGCTTCGGCATTTTTCCTGTTAAAATAGTGCAGCGCGATGGTTGCACAGAGCGCCATGTTGCCAGCCCAGTGACGGGCCGGGAGCGGCAGTTCCAGCTCAGCCGATTCCGCTCCGTAGCTCAGCGTTAAATGTGTGCCGGCCAGATTCCACTGAACAGTTTTACCATCGCCCCGGTCCATGTCGATAATATCGTGAGCAATGGTCTGGTCATGCTGGCCCATCTGTTTTGCAACACCCTCACCAAACACACACCACCCCTGTGGAAGCAGGTGCCTGAGAAGGCCGGCTTTCTCGCTGGCCACACCTTTCATGCCACCAAGGCCAAGGCTGTGTGCCGGGGCGAGCCCGGTTATCACGGCAACGTCCGGCTGTACGATTTCGGAGAGGCGCCGCATTTCACCGGCTTCGCTGATGCCGCACTCAATCAGGGCGATTTCAGCCGACTCATCAATACCCAGCAGTGTGACCGGAACACCGATCAGGTTGTTGAGATTGGCATCTGTTGCCGCAGTATTCCGGTTCAGTGAGGTGAACATATGGGCCAGCATGGAGCGGATCGTGGTCTTGCCGTAAGAGCCGGTAATGGCAATGACAGTGGTCCGGTTCAGCCGGTTACGCCATGCGTTGGCGATATCGCCCAATGCGGCCAATGTATCTTCAACCTGGAGCTGTGGCATTTCAAGATTATCCCATAGCCGCACACCCTGATGGTCGCCGATCAGTGCGTCCGCTTTGGATGCAACCTTCGCGGCGAAGAGATGACCATCGAAGTTGGGGCCCCGAAGTGCAAGAAAGGCGTGCCCTTCGACAAATGTTCTCGAATCGGTGCTGATACCGTTGATTGATTCGGGAGTTCCCTTCTGCCACGCACCGCGGGTCGCTCTCTGAAGTTCAAGACCGGTCAGGCGCATAGTCGCATCCTCTGATCTTCTTTGAGGCGCAGGCAGTCGGCGGCAATGTCAAAGTCGCTCCATGGCGTACGATGTCCGGCAATCTCCATATAGGTTTCATGACCCTTACCGACAATGACAACGGTATCACCCGGTTCCATGGTGTGTATGGCCGCGGCAATGGCTTTCTGGCGATCCAGTTCAAGAAACAGCTCAGCCGGATAGGGCTTGGGCATGCCGCTCTCAATTTCCGAGGCGATTACTTCAGGCGGTTCACTGCGCGGGTTATCTGAAGTGATCCAGACCAGATCGGCCTGATCTATGGCAATGGCACCCATTTCGGGCCTCTTTTCACGATCGCGTCCGCCACCACAGCCAAACACCACAATGAGACGGTTGCGTGTCAATGTTCTGGCAGCCGCCATGCAGCGCTTCAGCGCTTCCGGGGTATGGGCGTAATCGATAAAGACCTGCCAGCGACCGATATTCAATGGCTGCATCCTGCCCGGTGGTGCGCTGATTCCCCGTAGCAGGGAGGGAAGTGTCTCGAACTCCAGGCCGAAGCGTACAATCAGTGCCAGTGCAACTGCAGCCAGGTTTTCAGCATGAAACTCTCCAGCCGGAATATCTTCAATACATATTTCCTTGCCCCGGTATGCGAACCGAACCATGCCCGGCAGCTCCTGTTCCCATGTCAGGTCGATGTCATGATTGATGTCGTCGGTATAAAGGCCATGTGCATACCAGTGAGCAGATGTATCGTTTTCAGCCATCAGTTCGCGGATGTTTTTATCATCAGCGTTACAGATGGCCAGCCCCCCCTGGAGAACTGTTTTGCTTACAAACCCTGCCTTCACTCCGGCATAGGCTTCAAAACCACCATGATCCTGAAGGTGGTCGTGCCCCAGATTGGTCCAGATTGCGGTATCGATGGGCAGGGCGGCAATCCGATCCTGCTCAATACCGTGCGAAGAGACCTCCATAACCAGCGCATCGACACCCTCTTTCATAGCCTGCTGTATCAGGTAGTGGGAGGTCATCAGCGAAGGCGTGGTGTTGCCGATATCAGAAATATCGGCATTGTCTCTGATCAGTCCAAGCGTGCCTGTTGACCAGACCTTGTTTAAGTGGCGTAACAGCGCCTCACGCAGCATCCACGTAATGCTTGTCTTTCCATCTGTGCCCGTGATACCGATGCAGCAGATGCCGGAGTTCTCTGTACCGAGAAGCTTGCGCAGCATTACCCCCGCTGCCGACATGTCCGGCAGTTGCAGGGATGGCAGGTCAATGGTGACAGGCCTTCCAGCCCGACTGGCAATGGTGATGACAGCTGTGGCACCACGTTCCATAGCCATGCGCGCGAAATCATCGGCCTGAGTCGCTGCCCGGGGCATGCAGAGAAACGCATCACCGGGCTGAATCAGACGCGAATCGGCACAGATGCCGGAGATGGTGACATCGGAAGATGGTTCTGCATCGGACAGGGATGAGAGAAGCATCGGCTTGAGTTCGATCCGGGATACAGGTTGCATCGCTTTACTCATCAAGCCACACCTCCACCATCTCGCCGGCAACAACCGAGTCCAGGGAGTGAGGCTCCTGACGGCTGATCCAGCCGGTGCCGTGACTGCGCAGCTGGAGCCCACGTGCGGAGGCAATCTTTCTTGCCTCCCTGAGTGAAAGTCGAATCAGTGAATGTCGTGAAGCAGCTTCATCGCCATCGGACAGCGAGGTTTTCAGCACCTGCCACTCCGGCGCCCCGTTTTCAGTCGGTGAGATGCCAAGGTAGGGGAGTGCTGTGGCAACAATGTTGCGGAAAACCGGTGCAGCTACCTGGCCGCCATAGATTGATTTCTGCGGCTCATCGATCACCACGATGATTACAAGTTCGGGATTGTCTGCCGGCGCTATGCCGGCAAATACGGCAGTGAATCTGTCATCGGCATAACTGCCATCCGCACTCGGTTTCTGTGCGGTGCCGGTCTTGCCTGCCACCCGATAGCCCGCAGGCACAGCCTTGCTTCCGGTGCCATCCGGGCCTGTTGCGGCCTCCAGCATGGAGATGATGGTGCGGGCTGTCTTTTCAGGTATCACGCGACGTGTTTCGACCGGTTTCTCTCCGGCGAGAAGCTTGGGGGCCACATAGTTGCCACCATTTGCCAAAACGCAAAAGGGCGGTGCAAGCTGCAACGGCGTAACGGCGATCCCCTGGCCGAAGGCAATGTTGGCGGTTTCAACCGGCCCCCATCGCCCGATGGGTGGTATGATACCAGGCGATTCACCACTTAATCCGATACCGCTTCGTTTCTTAAATCCAACGCCGGTCAATGTATTGTAGAGCTGCTCAGGGCCGATATCGAGCGCCACCTTGGCTGCACCGATATTACTGGAGCGTGAAATCAGTCCGGTCATGTCCAGCCAGCCCTCTTCATGATCATCATGGATCGTATAGTCGGCCACCTGATATTTACCGTTCTCACAGAAAACACGGGATTCCGGCTTCCATTTTCCTGAGTCCAGAGCTGCGGCAACGGTGAACGGTTTCAGGGTTGAGCCGGGCTCAAAGACATCGGTAATGACACGGTTGCGCCACTCTCCAGGCCTATGCTTGCCGAAGCTGTTGGGGTTGAAGCCGGGCCAGTTGGCCATGGCAATAATGGCACCGTCTTCAGGGCGCATGATAACCACGGAGCCCCCTTTGGCATCCTGCTGGCGGATGCCATCAGCCAGTGCCGCATAGGCGATACTCTGAATGGTGCTGTCGAGTGATAGTTGAATGGTTTTGCCTATTTCAGGATCTTTCAGCCAGATGCCACCGGGCAGTGAACGGCCACGCGCATCACGCTGAACCAGCCTGATTCCCGGAGTTCCTGCAAGTCTGTCGTTAAAATTACGTTCCACACCTTCAAGGCCGTTGCCATCGATACCGACAAAGCCGAGCAGGTGCCCGATTTCAGGACCCAGCGGGTGATAACGCCGCCACTCGGTCTCCTGGCGGACACCTTCAATATTCAGCGCCATCACCTTTTCAGCCATGGCAGGGCTTACCTGGCGGGCGAGCCAGATAAAGCCCTGGTTGCGTTTGAGCTTCCTGGCCAGCCTCTTTTCACTGATACCGAGCGCAGCAGCCAGGTTGGGGATATCGGCTTCGGGAACTTCACGGGCGATTGCAGCAATTGAGGGCACCTCAATACTTTCTGAAAGCGTGCGCCCATGAGTGTCGGTGATAGGTCCACGAGGTGCAGCTGTTTCAAACTGGCGGAAATGCTGCTTATCAGCCATCTCCTGCAATTCATCCGCCTGCCGCCAGTGCAGATCGACCGCACGAATTCCCAGAAGCAGGAATCCGACAGCAACGAGTCCCGCGACCGCTTCAAGGCGGCGACGGATGAATATCTTCTCCCGATCATTCATTGAAGAGGTGCTCATCGGCGAACCACCTGCATTGGAAGCGGCGGTGCCATACCCAACTCGACATGGGCAATTTTGCGCAGCCGTTCCGGCCGGGTCAGGCTGGCCAACTCCAGATTTAACTGATGTATTTCACGTTTGAGTTCGCTCTGCTCCTTCTGGATGCGGGAGGTCTCCAGCGAGAGCTCATAGCGCAGGTGGGAGAGCCATACCTGTGTGACCGCCAGCAAGGCGACCGAGCCCAGAAGCAGAGCCGTTGAAAGTTTGCGACTGATCACCGGGTTCTATCCATGGCTACGGCCTCGGCAATACGCAACATGGAGGAGCGGCTGCGCGGGTTGGCGGCAATCTCTTCCTCTGAGGGGCGCAGAGGCTTCTTCTGTATCCAGCGCATGGACGGCGTCCTGCCGCAGACGCACATCGGAAACTGCGGCGGGCATGTGCATGGGTTTACTTCGGCCTCAATAAGATCGCGGATGCGGCGATCTTCACCGGAGTGGAAAGAGATAATGGCAAGACGCCCACCGGGGAGCAGATGCTTCATGGCACAGCGGACACCCCCTTCAATCTGGACATACTCATCGTTGACCCAGATACGCAGTGCCTGAAAGGTTCTGGTGGCAGGGTGGCTACCGCTGTAACGTGCCTGTTTGGGCACAGCATGGAAGCAGGTGTTCTCAAGATCGCGGGTGGAGTTCAGCTCACCTGCTTTGAGGTCGCGCAGAATCGCCCTGGCGATGCGACCGGCATAGCGCTCATCACCATATTCGCGAATCACACGAACCAGCTCTTTTTCGGAGACATGTTTCAGTTTCTGTGAAAGCGGCTGGTCGTGCTCAAAATTCATACGCATGTCCAGCGGGCCATCATGTTGAAATGAGAAGCCACGATCAGGCTGGTCAAACTGCGGAGAGGAGACGCCAAGATCGAAGCCAATGCCTGTCACCTGATCCCACCCTGCGTCATTAATGGCCATTTCGAGAGACGCAAAATCGTGGTAGAAAATTCTGAAGCGTGGGTCTTCAGTTTCAAGGCGCTTGCCTTCAGCCACCGCATCCGGATCACGATCCAGTGCGATAAGCTGCCCCGAGGAGGAGAGGCGGTTAAGCAGCATGCGGCTGTGACCGCCGCGGCCGAAGGTAGCGTCAACGTAAGTGCCATCGGGATCGATGCAGAGCGCATCAATGAACGCGTTGGCGAGAACGGGTGTGTGCTCTTTATGAGAGCTCTCTCCGTGGTTTGGCACATCAGAAGTCCAGTCCACCGGCCAGCAGAAGCGTCTGTGCCTCTTCCAGCGTGGTAGTGCGACGATCCACATCCCAGATTTCGAAGTAGTCGGGGCCGCCGGCAAAGATAACTTGCTTACTCAGATCGGCATCCTTTCTCAATGTGGGGGAGACGAGAACGCGGCCCTGCTTGTCGGGAGAGCAGGTGGTGGCAGGGCTGATAACGAATCGTTCATAAGCACGGACTTTGGGGTCATTCATGGGCAGGGAGCGGACTTTCTGCAGAACTTTGCGTTCCCACTCTTTGGGCGGGTAGACGCGCAGGCAGCCATCGAAATCACGGGTAATGACAACGCGTTCGTCGTCGTAGAGGCGGCGAAGGGCTTCGCGGAATCCAGCTGGAATGCTGACGCGACCCTTATCGTCCATGCTGACAGTGTGCTCACCTTCGAACATAGAATTGTTGCCTCTCCACTTTCTCGGGGGATTACCCACAAATCCCCACTAATCGCCAATATTGTCCATAAATGCACCCGTGTCAACCCACCAGAGCATAAATATTTATAGATGTCGTAGATTGGCACACAGGGGTATTGCAGGAATTAACAGGTTATTTATAGAAAGAAAGGGGCTTCAGGAGGGGTGGGGAATGGTGGTGAGAATTATTTTTCAGGTAGAATTTCGAATGGTTTCTTTGGGCAAAAGCAGACGTTTGTTTCATGCTGCGATTAAAATGTGCTGATATACTCGGCGCTATGAATGTTATCTCCTATGTTACCATGCTACAGGAGTATCCCATCATAGGGCTGCTTATTGCTTTGGGCGTGTTTGCTGTTCTGTTTTCCATCAAAAATATCATTATCTGGTACTTTTCAAAGCAGGTTGAAGAGAAAAAGCAGCAGGATAATGAAGAACAAAAACACTGAATCGGGCAGAAACTTCACTGTTAATTCTGAATGACCGGTTGAAGTGGCTGCCGGGAGAAGACATTGGATTAAGACGCGGAGATAATCTTCGCAGCACGGGCGAGGTCTTCCGGCGTATCAACACCGATGCATTTAAAGTTACCGGAGTTCACGGCAATGGAGTAGCCGTGATGCAGCACGCGCAGCTGTTCCAGTGATTCCACCTGTTCTGTTTCACACGGCGTTAGCCCCGGATAGATCAGGAGGAACTCTTTCCTGTAAGCATAAAGCCCGACATGTTGCAGAGGGCCAGCGTCGGTAATGCCACCAGGGTTCCTCGGAAACGGAATCGGAGCACGGCTGAAGTAGAGGGCGTGCCCCTTCGCATCGCAGACCACTTTGACCACATTGGGATCATTGAAATCTTCATCAGACTGGATCGGATGGGCCAGCGTGGCCATTGACAGGGTATGGTCATGCCGGAACGGTTCAACCACGGCGCGGATCGCTTCGGGATCAATCAGCGGCTCATCACCCTGCACGTTGATCACCACATCGCAATCAATCTCACGCATCGCCTCGGCCAGACGCTCTGTTCCTGAATTGTGATCGGGGCGGGTCATACGCACTTCGGCACCATATTCACGGGCAACCGCTGCAATACGGCCATCATCAGTGGCGATGTAGACCTCGCCAATACCGGCGGCTTTGGCGCGTTCAATCACATGGGCAATCATCGGCCTGCCAGCCAGATCGGCTAACGGTTTGCCCGGAAAGCGTGTGGATTCATATCTCGCAGGGATGCCGATGGCAATTTTCATGCTGCGCCCCAAATGAGCGCATGCAGCGTTACTCGTCGTTCATTTGGATTCACACCAAACTTCACTCCTCCTGCCTTACCTGTCCTCATTTGGAGCAGCAGCAAAGCAGTAGCAGTTTTAGTGACTCTCAATCTCTTCCCACGTGGCTGTGGCCGTACCGACTTTTCCTACAACTACGCCTGCGGCGAGGTTGGCGATCTGTGCAGCCTTCAGTGGCTTGTCACCACGGGCCAGACAGGTGGTGAACACGGCAATTACCGTATCACCTGCGCCGGTGACATCAAAAACATCACGAGCGGCTGTTGGGATATGATGGCACTTCTCACCATCAAAGAGGGTCATGCCACGCTCGGAGCGGGTGATCAGGGTGTAGGTGAGATTCAGCTTCTCATGCAGGGCGCGGGCAATGGCTTCGACATGCGCATCTTCGTTAATAGCATCCATGCCTGCCATCGCCGCAGCCTCGGAGAGGTTGGGGGTGATCAGGGTGGCATTTTTGTATGCATTGGTGTGTTCCGGTTTTGGATCAACGGCAATGATCTTGCCGTTCAGATGTGGAATCAGTCGCTCAAGAAACGCCGGTGTCAGCAGGCCTTTACCGTAATCGGAGAGAATTACCGCATCGGCATCAGCCAGCTTGCTGACGATACGTTTCTCCATCTCAGCCTGTGTTTCAGGCCTGGCGGCATCGGTCCACTCACGATCATAGCGAACCACCTGCTGGTGACGGGCGATGACACGGGTCTTGATGGCGGTCGGCCGGTTATTCTTCTTGGTTAGTACGCCGTAATCATCGGCATCCAGCTCGGCAAGACGCTGATGCACCCACTGGCCCGGCTCATCATCACCGACAATGCCGAACATGGCAGAGGCCTGATCGAGCGCATGCAGGTTGCGGATGACATTGGCGGAGCCACCAAGTCTGCGGTCCACGCTCTCGACATTAACAACGGGGACAGGCGCTTCCGGCGAGATGCGGTACACATCACCCATGACGAACTCATCTACAATGATGTCGCCGACAACAATAATCATTTCTTAAACCTCTCTTCGGCTGCGCTCCAAATGCGCCTATCCGTCGTTACGTGTCGCTCATTTGATGGTATCAAACTTCGCTCCTTGTGCCTAGGCTAGAAGCATTTGTTGCAGCAGCGGATAATCCAGTTGTTGTACCGATACTCATTTGAATCGAGCTTCTAATTCGCGCACAAACGCATTTGCTTTCACATACTCACTGGCATAACGGCTGATTTTGCAAAGGCGGCGGCTGAGATAGTTCGGGCGCAGGTTGTAGCTTAACCAGTTATAGCGATGGATGGCTGCACGGGTGCGGCCAGCCTCCTGAGGGTCGGCACTGAAACTTTCAGGGATATCAACCTTGCGGAAGAGAATTTCGATATCCGGATGGTCATCGGCCTTGAACTGTTTCACCACTTCATAACCACACTTCTTTGCCAAAGCGATCAGCGTTGCCGGGGTAAAGTTGTAAATGTGAGCGAAGTGGAAGAGGCGCCCGAAGGTGGCAAAGGGTGCGCCGATATTTGGGCATTCAATATAGAGCAGGCCGTCATTCCTGAGCAGACCCCGTATCTGGGTCAGAGCACGTGTCGGTGAGGAGAAGTGCTCGATCACATGAATCAGCAGCAGGAGACTCTTGTCACCTCCGGGTTCAAGGTCGTAGAGGTTGGTGTTCTCAACGTCGGCATGCAGTGTGTCACGGGTATAACTGTTGAAGCCTGCGTTGGGCTCAATACCCGATGCCTGATGACCGGCCACTTCAAAATTCTTTACCGTACAGCCGATACCGGCACCCACTTCAAATATATCGGTGCCGGCAGGGATGTGTGGTGAAAGCTGGTTGAGAATACGGGCACCATTGTTCCAGGCGCGCATGATGCGGCGTGGCGATGGCACACTTTCACCATGGTAATCCTTGCGGTAATCCTCTGCGTAGTAGGCTGCAACCTCATCCTCACCTGGAACGGGAAGATGTGAGACCAGACCGCATCCTTCGCAGACGCCTGTAGTCAGGGGGCGGTTGTGCCTGTCGGAGTGTGAAATGATGCTGAATTTGCTGCCACCGCAGAGATCACATAGCTGAAGGCTTTCTGATGAATTCAATAATCTCTCCCGGTGAGGTGGCATGAACGGGGAAGTATAGGCAGAAATTGTCTGACAGGCTATGGGGTCTCTGAAAAGTCAGAGTCGTCATGATCCATACCGGATTGCTATACAGACACTCTTTTCCTGCGTTCAACGACTTCGGTTTTCAGCTGGCCACATGCGGCAGATATTTCATCACCCTTTGATTCTCTGACAACGGCAACCAGACCGGCTTTGGAGAGATGAGCATGAAATTCAGAGACGGTCGCATCATCGGGCCGCTGATAACCGCTTCCGGGGAAGGGGTTGAATGGCAGCAGGTTGACGGTGCAGCCCAGGCCCCTGAGCAGCTCGCAGAGTCTATCGGCATCATCGATGGAGTCGTTCACGTCCTTAAGCATGACATACTCAATCAACACGCGTTTCCTGTTCTTTGCAGCGATATAGTCGCGTACTGCACGCATCAGTTCGGCAATGGGGTATCTGGTGTTAACAGGCATGATGCTGCTGCGGATTTCATCGGTAGTCGCATTGAGCGAAACTGCCAGATTGCACGGCAGCTCATCCTCAATCATGCGGTAGATGGCGGGCACCAGCCCTGATGTGGAGAGGGTGACGCGGCGTGGTGAAAAGGCGAACCCCATGGGGTCGGTAACGATACGGACGAATTTGGCCACCTCATCATAGTTATGCAGCGGTTCACCCATACCCATCAGCACAAGATTACGAATCTCTTCCTTCGATTCTTTACGGGCCAGCATCACTTGAGAGACCATTTCGGCGGCAGAGAGATTGCGGGTGAGTCCCGCAGTTGCGGTAAGGCAGAATCTGCAGCCGATGGCACATCCAACCTGGGTGGAGATGCACTGGGTCAGGCGTCCGGGCCCGGGAATCAGTACTGTCTCAACCTCTTTTCCATCCGGCATACGCAGCAGTATTTTGCGGGTGCCATCATCGGCCATCCGGTTGGCAACAGAGACAGGTTTTAGCTGGCCGACATGCGTGCTCAGATAGTTGTAGAGGTTTTGAGGCAGTTCGGGAATATCGTGGATATCAGTGACGCCAAGACGAAAAACCCAGGCATTGAGCCGGTCGGCATGCACCGGTTTAACCCCGGCGTTGTGGCAGAGGGTCACCAGATCCGCATGCTCCATGCCGATCAGGGCAGGCGCGGGGTGATTAGAACTGATTGATTGCATGGGGGTGTTCAGGGAGTAAAAAAAAGGACGACCCGCTCGCGATGAAACAGGGCCGTCCTTTTTGATGGAATCAGAGACCGTATTTTGCCTTCTGGGCAGCAACTTCTTCCGGTGTTGGAGGCTCGTGATCTGTCACTTCAGCCAGATCGAATGCGTCACGCTCGCTGTCGCATAATTCATTCAATGCGATATCGGCATCGAACACTTCAGGAACGTCCTCTTCCGGATAGATTGCTTCCCATGGGCACTCCGGTTCGCAAACCGCACAGTCGATACACTCTTCAGGAGAGATGAAGAGCATGTTCGGATGCTCATCTGAAATCTCTTTTGGCTGATAAAAACAGTCTACCGGACATACGGCAACACAGGCAGTGTCAACGCAATCTTTGCAAAGCTGAGTTACTACAAAAGCCATGATCTAACCTCACTCATCTATTTAATTAGCCGGGCAGACTACACAGAGATTACCCGGTATGCCAGCGGTGCCGAATTCAGAAGAGTTTGAATTGAGAAAAGTGTGAGAGAACCATAGTCTGCGGGGATGCGTTTTTCGCCTTTTGTACATTTGCACAACCACTCTGATTTCTCTCTTCTCTCCGGAGCCATGACGCTGCAGGGGATCCTGGACAGAGCTGTTGAGCTACGTCAGCCGGCAATTGCCATTACCGACTATGGCAACCTCTTTGGTGCGATTGAGTTCTATTCAA
>JAIPJD010000022.1 GCA_021734365.1 Mariprofundaceae bacterium
AGGGGCGCGTCTGCCACAGCTGTGAAACGGTCTCACTGTAGTCGGGAGAGGTCTGGAACTGCCAGCCGCCGCCAACCTCAACCAGATGGATACCACGCTCAGAGTAGTGTGATTCAAGTGTGGCCAGCAGCTCACGCAGCTCCGATGACGGCGGCTCATCCAGCAGGCCGCGAAGCTTCTGCAGTGTCAGCGGTTCATCGCTGGCGAGAAGCAGCGCCTCCACACGGTTAATCAGACTCATTCGGCACCTCCCCGGCTGAAATCTCCTCTTTTGCCAGCAGTGTAACGGAGTCGTAGCACTCATTCTGGATGACCGTGATCAGCTGCTGGCGCCACAGCTCCAGAATTGCCAGTACGGTTGTCACCAGTGCTTCACGGCCGGGCTGATCGCGCAGCAGCTCATCGAGCTGGATGCTGCCGCCGCGAATGCCCTTCATCACCACCTGCATCTGTTCGCGCACACTCATGGTATCCATGAAAACCTGGTGGCGAATCTCTCCACCGACACGTTTGAGCACGTTTCTGAATGCCAGCAGCAGGGCATCAAGATCGGGTTCAGCCAGTGGCCGCTCCACCAGCTTTGATTCAGGGAAGATGCTGCGCAGGAACACATCACGGCCACGGCGCGGGCGGGCATCGAGCTCCTCGGCCAGCAGCCGGTACTGCTCATAGGCAATCAGCTGGGCAACCAGCTCTTCACGCGGATCAATCGGGTTGCCCTCATCATCAATTTCAGGGCGCGGCAACAGCATTCTGCTTTTGAGCTGCATCAGCGTGCTTGCCATCACCAGATAGTCACCGGCGGTATCCAGATCCTGCATCTCATTGGCCTTGATAATCTCAAGGTACTGGGCCGTGATGGTGGCCATCGGAATATCGAAGATATCCATCTTCTGGCTGCGGATCAGGTGCAGCAGGATATCAAGCGGCCCTTCAAAGGCATCAAGCTGTACAGGCGGCAGATCGGGGAGGGAGGTCTTCAGTTCATCTGTGGCTTCGGGTTCAGTACCGGCAGCCGGTTCCATCGCTACAGCAGGATCAAGGTCCTGCGGCTCCGTTTCCGCCATGGCTGGCATCAGACGCGGTAACCCATCTTCAATGTCTTGCGTACCTTCTCCATGGTGCGCGATGCCTCATGGCGTGCCCGCTCGTTGCCGTGGCGGACGATGTCATGCACATCATCCATATGCGCGGCGATCTCAATACGGCGGTCACGGATCGGCTGCAGCTCTGCTTCGAGATGATTCAGAAGAATCTTTTTGCAGTCGAGACAGCCGATGCCTGCCGTGGTACACCCCTCGTGCACTTCGGCGCGCTCGGTTTCGGTGGAGTAGATCTTGTGGAAATCCCACACCGGACACTTCTCCGGTGTGCCGGGATCATCACGATGAACCCGGGCCGGATCGGTCGGCATCGTTTTCACCTTCTTTTCGGTAACCTTCCACTCCTCACTAATCTCGATGGTGTTGTTGTAGGACTTGCTCATCTTGCGCCCGTCCAGACCGGGCAGTTTCGATGCGGGCAGCAACAGCGATTTCGGCTCCGGGAAGAGGGGAGGGATACCCTGGCGGTAGAGATGGTTGAAGCGGCGTGCCACCTCGCGGGTCAGCTCCACATGCGGCACCTGATCCTCGCCCACCGGCACTGCATCGGCACGGTAGATAAGAATGTCGGCTGCCTGCAGCAGCGGGTAGCCCAGGAATCCGTAGGTGCCGAGATCTTTCTCTTTCAGTTGCTCGATCTGGTCCTTGTAGGTCGGCACGCGCTCCAGCCATGGGAGCGGTGTCATGAACGAGAAGAGCAGATGCAGCTCGGCATGTTCGGGAACTTCCGACTGGATGAATACCACTGCCTTCTCCGGATCGATACCGACAGCCAGCCAGTCGACGAGCATATCCCAGATCGTCTCCTTGACGATCGACGGGTTGGCGTAATCGGTAGTCAGTGCATGCCAGTCGGCGGCGAAGAAAAAGCAGTGGTTGTCATGCTGAAGCCTGAGCCAGTTCTCCAGTACGCCCTTCATATGGCCCAGATGCAGTTTTCCCGTAGGGCGCATACCGGACAGAATTCTCATGGGTTTATTGCTATTTTCGGACATGGTTAAAAGACTCTTTGACCTCTCCCGCAGTAGTAGATTGCGATGATGGCATGCGGATATGTAAATGCAACGGCAAGAGTCCGTTTCGGGATTGACGAATGCCAATGCCTGCTTACAATGCGCGCTCCATCCGGTTGAGCCGGAACTTAAACATGGCGCTTTAGCTCAGTTGGTTAGAGCATCGGAATCATAATCCGGGTGTCCGGGGTTCGAGTCCCTGAAGCGCCACCACATCAAAGCCCTCTGCGAAAGCAGGGGGCTTTTTTTATGCTTCTTCGCGCATTTGCGAAACCACTCTTGCAGGGCTATGTTTGCTAGCAGGGGAGTTAATCATGAATCAATTAAGTATTGTGAGCCTCCCCCAGCACTACGCTCAACTACATAAGGAACTCCTATGAACAGTGATAATGAATTAGCTCGCATAATAAAAATCAAGTTTAGCACCTCTCCTAATGAACCTGCTTCTCATCAGTTGGAGAAAATAAAGCAGGACATACAGGCTCTCGTAGCGAAGGGAATTACGCCATCAGAAAAAGACTGGGCAGATATTGTTAAAAAGTACTGTCCTGATGCTGTTAACCATGTTTACGCAGGCGTAGACACCTCAGACCTTATTACCCTAATGCAATTAGCAACTAAGAAACAGGACGATTGATATGAGCACAGAAAACCTGAAAAAGGAACTTGAAGCAGCACTTTCGATTACTGATTGGTCACCGACTGAAAATGATCTTCATGAGATTGCTAGACGGATTGAAGGCCTAGGGGGTTCTAGGTCAAAGACTGATATTGAGAAAATAGTCCATGACGTAGTTGGTTCATATGAAAGTATGCTAATGGAAGGCATCGATAATACCGACTTGACAACATTGCTTCTCATGGCAACGAAAACGACTAACAAATGATAACCAATGAGCAAGCAGTTCTCCAAGCTGAGGAAGAGATTGAAAGACTTAAGCAAGCCTACATGGAGCATCTTAATCCTATCGTTATTAAAATCCATGAGAGTGAACAACCACCTTCCCTTCAGGATTTATTAACATGCCAGAAATTAGGTTCTAAGTATTTTAATTTTATCGAAAATTTCGTTGGTAATAGTGGGTTATTAGGTGCTCATACAAATGGTAAATGGGTTACCGGTTTTGCTGAGACATGTCACAGTGTATTAAAGGCTTTTGTAGTTCATGTGAATTTTCTTCGAAGTCATTCTGACACACTTAAAGGAGATTTAGAGCAGCCCGATACAGCTGCTTATGCGAACATGCAAAGAATGACAAAAGAGTATCTTCCAAAAGAGCAGTGGCAACAAATAGAAAGTCTGTTTAAAAATAACTCCCTGCCAATTACAGGATTTGAATATGCCGGAGTAAATGATATGAATAAAACTCCTAAATGGCAGCTCATAACTGGATTAGTTATCGGTGTGCTATTCGCTTTAATAATACTACTTTTAGCAATATTGATTCCTAATCCTACAGCAACGCAATTTTTTATTTTCCGAGGGGTGTTCGCTGTCTCACTGGCCGCTATTGCAGCAATTATTCCTGGGCTGTTAAATGTAGAGTCAAGGCTTCAGAAGTTTTCTATAAGGGCAACAGGAGCAATAGCTGTATTTATCATTGTGTGGCTGTTGAACCCTCCGGCATTAGTCGGCAGTTAACAAGGCGCTGCACGCTGTAAATCGCCACTAATATATCCATAAAGTAATACCTTTTGAGCAAGGATGAACGATCTTTTTACGGTGTGGTGAAACAACTCTTAACGAGCTCGAAAATTGGAATTAATGGGGTTGAATATGAATATTAGAAGGACTTTGGTTGTCCTAAGCGCGATTGTTATCTCCTTTACAGCTTCTGGGTGTCAGAAGACAAAGGTGGAGGCATTTGAGAAATTTAAAAATACCTCTGAAGTAATAACTGCTACATCCTCCAAAATCTATCAGGACTCAAATAAGTGGAGAGCTGACAGCAAGACTCTTAATCTTCTAATTGCATATGACGATCATCGAAACAAACTTGCTCTCGATAAGGAAACTATAAAAGAGTTAGGAGCATTAAGAACTCCAAGTGCATACAATGAATGGATAAAGGGTGTTGAGGATGGCCATCTAAAGGCGATAAAGGACTACAACTCTCTTCTTTCTTCGTATGCAGGGACTCTTTATTCCATTTCTATGGGTGTTGTGGACACTAAAGAGATTCAGGATCAGATCAATGCGATTAACTCAAATAGCCAGAAAGTGAAGGGTGGCATTGATAAGCTTTTAAAGAAAACGGCAGCCGACTCTTTTTTCCCTAAAGGATTAGCTATTTTCTCCACTGCTTTTGAAGTTTATGTAAAAGAACATTTTAAGGAAGAGGGGCGAGTCGTACTCAAGAAAGTAATTCCTCAAAACCAGTCGTTAATCAAGGAGTATTCCGATAAGGGGAAAAGGTTAACAGTATTAATACAATTAAAAGTGAATGCTGAATATACGAGTCTTCTAGAAGACTATTTCAAAGTTATTTCAAGAGAGAAAAGTTACGAGTTGAGACTGGCATTATTTGAGAGAGTACGCTCTTTGAATGCCAGCTATACATCTCATATGAAATCCCTAAATGACATGGGGAATATGTATGACAAACTCCCCCAGATTCATGCAAACCTGGCATTAGCGTTTGAGGATATTGCCTTTAATAAGAAAACATTCCGTGAATTTCAGAAGCTTGGAAAGGACATTGCGGATCGCTTTAACGAATTAAAGAAATAATGATTGACTAGGGATATAATAATGAGTGATGACCTGCAGATAAAAAAGGACTTAATTGCTGAGCTTACTAAGGCTATGGAAGAAGCTGCAGTTATGTCCATTCTTCTTGAAAACAATGATAATAATATTGACGCCCAGAATTTTTGGAAAAAAAAGGTAAAAATAAAAAAGAAAATTGATGAGCTTGTTGATGAACTGTTTGATGATTGGGCTGTTGATACAATAGCTGTGGTTAGTGATTTAAAAGCTGCAAATAACGAATTGGAGGAAGAGGTTAAGAGAGCTAAAAACGATTATAATAACCTTCAAGCCATTGCGAATGGACTAAAAGTTCTGGATAAAATCATTAATTTTTCCACCAAATTTATTTAATATTCTTTGAGTTAGGAGAGGATTATGCAAGAAGACATGCATTACTATGGAACATATGCAATGGCTAGGGCTGCGGGAATTGAGCCTCAAAGCTGCAGAATAATAGCAACTGCTGCTCAGTTTGTTGATGACAATGCAACTCAGGGACACATTGAGTTTAAGGATGGTGCTAGGATCGACTCAGAAGCGACTGCTCATCATATGATTGATAAGAAAAATATTGATGCAGAGGACCAAAGAAAAATTTGGGTTCCGTTTCATTTTTTGCCTGGAAATGAAGGTGAGTCATATTTTCAGAATATGGTTTGTAGAAAAAATAGCAAAATAGCTCAGGAAATGGTAAATCATAATCTATCTTTTTCAGACAGATCATTTGCTAGAGAACTTATTGGTATTACTGCCCATGTATATGCAGACACTTTTTCTCATCATGGCTTTTCAGGCTTTGGCTCCGAAACAAACAAAGTGGATAATGATAGTTTTGAATTTTTCGACTTGACCGAAGAAATTCAGGGTTATATTACAGGAAAAGCCAGAAAGCTATTTGAAAAAATACGAGATGAGTTTTCATCTGTGGCCGCTGAGGGATTCTCAGGAGCCTTAGGACATGGTGCTGTTTTAACTTATCCAGATAGGCCTTATTTAAAATGGAGTTTTGAATATGAAATTAGTCCTGGTGTTCGGGTTGAAAGAAATAATCCAGAGGATTTCATAGAAGGATGTGAGGCGTTATTTAATATGTTTTCACGTTTTTGTGAAAGGCAAGCTGAATTTGCACTGGATCCAGGAAGGTCGTTTTCAGATATCAGGGGAGGGGTGATGGAGGTGTTGTTAACTCAGGCGCCTAAAGAGGGGCGAATTGAGGCATGGAAGGGATTCTCTGCATCTGGAGGACTGCTGGGCGGTACAAAAGAAACTATTCCAGATTATGATCCAGGTGATTGGAACAAACAATGGGAAAACCTTGCAAGAGAAGAGGATTCAAGCTCGGCTCTAAATTATGATGTTTTTAGATTCTTTCAGGCTGCCTCTACCCATCGCAATTATGTACTGAGGGATTTGCTTCCATCTTGGCTTATTGTTGCCCACTAATTACTGGTTCGACTTTTTGGTATATTAGACAAGCCTAAGAAGATATCTACATCAAAATTAGTGTGTTCCACTATTCTTAGAAGTTTTCTTTTTAGCAAACACGTTCTTGCTAGTTCCGATGAGAGTTGATGCCATTGCCACTAATAATGTGGAATCTTGTTTTGTTATAGTGGCATTCAATTTATAGTCAGCTGTCTTTCGCCTGCGACTGAGCTTTCTAAGCTCAGAGCCAACTTCACTTATATTTGCATCATTTTGATCTATTAGATATTCGCACAGATGCCAATGAGGTGACTTTCGATCATCTCCACTCGGGGGAGAATAATTTAGTTTACTTGAAGCTAAAGTTTTAATGGCATGAAAAGAAGAATAATATGCACGGCTAACAGCAGCCCTGTTTTTCACTTCAGAATCACAAAGAAGGCCTTTAGAAAGAGTTAATAGATCGTCCGAAGTAATCATGCGGCTTTATGGCAATTCACAAGAGGCACAATTCGCATCAATACTTTAGAATTATATTGCTTTCTAAGTTCCCGAGAAATACTTCTTGAACACTCAATGGCATCTTGTTCATCCCCAACAATGGAAACCAAGATATCAATGATCCAATCTCCTTCTTCTTTTTCTGCTTCAAACGAGTAACTGGATCCATAATTTGTATTCTCGATCAAGAATCGAAATATGGAGGTGAGCTCTTTGCATAAACCTGACTCTATAGCAGCACGAATCACGGGGACGTCTGCATCACCAAGCAATTCGATTACTTCATCGCTATAGGTACCTCCTAGGATTATGGACGTGATAAGGCTATCTGGAAGGTATTCAATATTTTTAAGATTGAATTCAGAACCTTCATCATATTTACCTGCTTCGCGATAACTGAGCAATAAATTGCTGGCATATTCTTTACATGGGGCAATATTAAAAGCAGTACGAAGTTCAGATGTCGCTTTATCGAACCTTTTCAAGCGTAATAATGCAATTCCCAACATTTCACGAATGCCATCTTCATGAGGCATAGCTTCTTTGTCTTTTTTGAGCTGAGAGACAATTTGTTGAAGTCTTAATTCAGACGGATGTCCGTTAATAACTTCTTCTGCAAATTTTTCATAGTTCTTTTGAGGTTGAGCAAGTGTCATCGAATCCCCCGATTCCTCGAATACTGAATCAGGAAATTTTATCTGTCCAATTAATATTTATCGCTTTAATTGTAGAACATTCCGATAAAAAAGCACAAAGTAAGTCAAGCACGAATGCGTTTCCAGTTCCTGGGGGAGCCCAGATTCCATATTCATGTATATAGAGACCACTAAATCTTTCATCACATGATTCGGCAAGCATTTTTCGAAAGGCAACAATTCCTTCTATTCCGACACGAATGTAATCAATATATTCCTTAGGTATGCGGTACCTGCTGGGGTCGGACCAAGCTAAGCGCTTTAGTAGCAAGAAGTTACGGTCTAAATAAGGGGTGAATCAGGGCTTAGAAGGCTCTTTTTGGTGTGATTCGGGCCATCCATGGCCCTCACCCATTGGGCGGAGGACCGTCCAAATCGGCTATCCTGCCGATTTGTGGAAAACAGGAGTTTAAGGAAGGGTGGATTCCGAGAGCAAAGGGGAATCGGGGACAGTATGAACTAGCCCCACTATCCAGACCCTGGAATCCAAATGGCAACTAAGGATTATCCTTTGCAATTATCTCAAATTGCTTAGTAGCTGATCCACCACTTCCAGTAAATACTGCAACTAATTTCCCATCAAGAGGCGGAGGATCATTTCTTCCTTCAAGTTCTACAGTGAGCCAACCATCGGCTAGTGTTGCCGTTTGAGCAATATTGAATGAATAATGCTCATTACTAACGATGTGCCCATTTACACTAAGAATTCTTACGTGTGAATCTGGATCTGCAAACAGTCCAACCTTGGCATTTTCTGGATATACTACCGCGCCAGTCTGTAGGTTCTCTCCATGAATCCTTAACTGATAAGTCACTGCTTCACCATTTTTTACGTTCCCAGCACCATGCCATATTCCAATGATTTTTGTGAGTCCAGTTATATCTTCAGCCCAATCATCACCCTGGGGAGGTAGAGGTGGAGGAGGGGGAAGGGGTGTTGTTGGTGTTGGAGTAGTTGCTGTTCCTCCGCCCCCAAATGCTCCAATAGATTTTTGGCCTTGGTACCACCAATAAAGCCAAAGCGCTCCTGCAGCCATCAAGCCCAATATTATAGCAATAATAATTTCTACACCCATTCTTTACCCCTCCTTCATGCATCCAGCGTCTTATTACTTTAGTAGACAGCATGTAGATTTTCAATAATAGATACTCTTTATGGAATCCGGGGACAGTTTACATATTTAATTTTGTTAGGGAGTTTAAGGAAGGGGTGGATTCCGGGAGCAAAGCGCCACCAAACAATAAAGGGCGGAGTAACTTAATCGTTACTTCGCCCTTTTACGTCAGGGGTTCTTAAAATAACACCGCGAAAGCAGGGGGCTTTTTTCTTTCTGCACCAGCTTAACGCATTGCATTAATAATGATTGACGTTAATAATCTATCGCATTACTATCAACTGGATGATCAAGGGCTTCAAATGCAGGGAGACAGCAAAGGTGTTTGCCGGAGAGTATTCCCGCAAGATTCCTGCTGACCTGGTTCGCAGAGTGAAAATGAGGCTTGATCGTATTGATGCAGCGGTACTCCTTGAGGATCTGAGAGTGCCACCATCACATCACCTTGAAGCATTGAAGGGTGATAGAGGAGGCCAGCACAGCATTCGCGTGAACGACCAGTATCGCATCTGCTTTATCTGGGATGATGGAGCATCAGAAGTGGAGTTTACGGATTACCACTGAAAAAGGCTTGGAGGCTTATACAATGAATAAGGTTGCACCAATTCATCCGGGTGAACATCTGGCTGAATTTATAGAAGAGTTTGGGATTACAAAGTACAGGCTTGCCCGGTTAACGCATATGAACCCGCAGAGGATTGGAGCGATCGTATCCGGACAGAGTGCGATCACTGCGAACACGGCAATGCGTCTGGGTAAAGTGTTTGGAACGACCGCACAGTTCTGGATGAATCTGCAGACAAGGTATGATCTTGAGGTGGCTGAGATCAGCCATGCTGACGATATTGAGGCAATTGAACGACTGGCTGCCTGACTCCTGGTTGTGATTGGGTCGGACCAGGGTAAATTCTTGGAGTGAAAGGGTGAATGCTCTAAATAAAAGCAAAATTGGGGCTTAGAAGGCCTGTTTTGGTGTGATTCGGGCCATCCATGGCCCTCACCCATTGGGTGGAGGACCGTCCAAATCGGCTATCCTGCCGATTTGTGGAAAACAGGAGTTTAAGAAAGGGGTAGATATCAGGAGTAACGTGCCACCATCTCAAAAGCCCTCTGCGAAAGCCGGGGGCTTTTTCTTTTTGCATCGAAAACATGCAGCAGTTTGAATTAAGTAAACTGTCCCCGTAATTGAGTCAAAAACTACTCCTGATAGTGAGCTCCTGGCAGGTAAGCACCATCAGCATCATGAGTCTCTTTTCCAGTCACCGGAGGATTAAATACGCAGACCATACGCATTGTTGTTCTTGCTCTCAGCCAGTGGCGTTCACTTCCATTGAGCAAATAGACAGTCCCCGGTTTAATAGAGTGACTTTGGCCATTTTCAGTGGTCTCAACTTCTCCCTCGCCCTCAATGCAGTAGACCGCTTCAATATGGTGCTTATACCAGAGAAGGGTCTCCGTACCGGCGTGGATTATGGTGTCGTGCAGGGAGAAGCCAACCGCATCATTATTCAGGATAAGGCGCCGACTCTCCCAGTTGCCATTGTCTGCACGAATATCCCGGTCACTATTAGTAATGTCTTCAAGGTGGCGAACAATCATGCCAACACTCCTTCCTGAAGATTTTTACGCGTCGCCACTACAGCTGCAATGGATTCGTCAATGATCTTCAGCCCCTCTTCGATCAGATTCTCTTCAATAGTAAGTGCAGGCAGGAATTTCAGCACCTGACCATTTGCTCCGGCCGTTTCAATAATCAGGTTTCTGGAAAATGCCTCTTCAGAGACCGTGCCTGCGAAACCATGATCAGCAAATTCAATCCCCCAGACCATGCCGACTCCACGCAATTCTGTTTCTATATCGGTGTACTTCTCAAGAATGGTCTTCACTCCTTTTTCAAACAGCTTGCCTTTATAGACAATGCCTTCGGCGAAGGCTGGGCTATCCCAGTATTCCAGCGCCTTCGTAGCAGCGATGAATGCGAGATTATTGCCTCTGAAAGTGCCGGTATGTTCGCCCGGTTTCCACTGATCCAGTTCAGGTCGCATCAACAGGAGAGACATCGGCAGGCCCGTGCCTATCGACTTGGATACTGTCACCATATCAGGCTTGATGCCTGCCCGCTCAAAGCTGAAGAAGGTACCTGTCCGTCCATTACCCATCTGGATATCATCGATAATCAACAGAATGTCAAACTCACGACAGATCGCTTCAAGCTCTTGCAGCCACTCATCACGTGCCACATGGATGCCACCCTCTCCCTGAACTGTCTCCACAATAATGGCTGCAGGAAGATCTACACCACTGCTCTGATCGGTCAGGAGTTTGCGCAGATAGCTCATGCTATCGAACTCTTTGCCCATATATCCATCGAATGGAAGAAATGCGCTGTTGGCACGTACACCATATGACTCATCGCGGTAAAAGGAGTTGCCGGTAACAGCCAGTGATCCCATGGAAAGCCCATGATAGGCGTTGGTAAATGCGATAATGTTAGAGCGCCCTTTGACCATACGTGCCAGTTTCAGGGCTGTCTCGACCGCATTGGTGCCGGTCGGCCCGGTAAACTGGACCTTGTACTCCATATTACGTGGTGTAAAAATGGTGTCGCGCAGTTTCTCAAGAAATTCTTTCTTCGCCACGGTAGCCTTATCAAGCCCATGAACAATCCGGTTGCTCTGCAGATACTCGATCAGAGCCTCTGTAACAGCAGGATTGTTATGGCCATAGTTTAGTGAACCCGCACCGGCAAAAAAATCGATAAACCGGTTGCCATGCTCATCAAAAATTTCAGAGCCTTTAGCAACATCGAATACTGCAGGGAATGAGCGTATGTAACCCCTTACCTCAGATTCCATCTCTTCGAAAATTCTCATATCTTCCTTCCAATTAAAGTTTTGCCAACCGAATCTATCGGGCCAACACGAATCAGGTTCTCCTGTTCATGATCACCATCCCCAAACATTTGTGCGGGAAATATAAGCTTTTCACGCATTTCGCATTTTCCCTCTTTGGCCAGGGATTTAAACAGGGATCGGGAAGCCTTGTTGGAGGGGCTCACAGTCGCCTCGACATAGCTGATGCGTTTCATGTTATGACGGGAAAGAAGATGGCGGAGCATTCTTTTTGCCAGGCCCTGGCCGCGCATGCCTGCGTCGACAGCAACCTGCCAGAGAAACAATGTGTCCTGATGTTCAGGTGGAATATAGGCGGTAGCGACACCGACCAGTCCACCCTCCTTTTCAACAACAACACAGGTTGAAGAGAAGTGTTCGCAAAGAATGATATAACAGTACCGGGAGTTCAGGTCCAACGGTTCACTACGCTCAACGAGTGCGTGAACAGCCGGACCATCATTCGCAACAGGTGCACGAAAAGACAAACGGCCTGCTTCCTTAGTTTCCAGAATGTTTCCGGTAAGCATTGCCGCGAACCTTAACACCCTGATTTATTATTTCAAATTGAGCTCAAACGGGACTCAAACAACACCGTATATCAGGGAATCCGGGAAATCCGGGGACAGTTTACATATTTAATTTTGTCAGGGTGTTTAAGAAAGGGATAGATATCAGGAGTAACGTGCCACCAGGCAATAAAGGACGGAGCAACTTAATCGTTACTTCGCCCTTTTATGTCAGGGGTCCTTAAAATAATACTGCGAAAGCAGGGAGCTTGGCAGATTTGTTTTGCCTATATGCTGATGCCAAACAACCCGAGAATGAACATCACAATCATCATTATGATGTCCTTTATTTTGTACCACAGCACTTCATACCATGAATGCGGTTTGATTCTGAATTTCAAATCGGATGTCCACGCTGGCTCAATCGCATCGACCCATTCGCGTGCGGCAGGATCAAAGGACTGAATCGCTGCTCCGTTTTCAAACGCTTTCATCATTCTTGCGCGATGAAACTCTTTTGGTGTTTTTATCTTTTTCATTTTTAAAATCCCTCTGCATTTTGAGTTTCTGGAAATCGAAACCCGGGGACAGTTTACATATTTAATTTTGTCAGAGTATTTAAAAATGCGATAGATGCCGAGAGCGAAGCGCCACCACATCAAAGCCCTCTGCGAAAGCAGTTTTTTTATTTCGCTAGAGACAAAGAAGAAAGTTGTAGTTTGAATTAAGTAAACTGTCCCCGGAATTCCCGTCTTCGAAATTGGTAACAGCACAAAAAAAGCCCCCTTGCGGAGGCTTTTTTATGCCATGGAGACAAACCACCATGGTTTGAGAGATCGTAATTACAGCGCCTTCAGCTCTGCAATAGCAGCGTCAAGCTTTGCATCTTTCAGATTCTGCTTTGGCATGGAGGTTTTTTCACCAGCTGCCTTTGCCATGCCTTTGGAATCTGCAAGCCACTCCTTCATATTATCTTCGTTCCAGGTTGCGCCGGCAGCCTTCTGCGACTTCAGGTAGCTACCATAGTTTCCGAAGTCTGTGCCACCCATGGTGCTCCCCATAATGCCGGCCAGACTTGGCCCGGTTTTATGTTCGCCCGCTTCGAATGAATGGCACGCCTTGCACTTGGCCAGTGCTGCTGCACTGGCAGTTGTAGCCGCACCACCGATTACAGATGCTGCTGCTACGATCATTAGTACTTTTTTCACGATATTTCGCCTCTCAGGTTTTTAAATTGGACCCGCAACGCAGGCCCATTGACACTACACTAACCGGCATCAGGGTGAGGCTGGCGCCATGGCCGGTCATTGACGCATGTCAAGACAGTTCACAGAAATCCGGGGACAGTTCACTTATCTGATTTTGATGCTTCTCTCTGGCCCCAGGTGTATTCATGGTCATCATTTATTTTCGCAAAAAAGAGGGTTCCGGAATCCCGCCATGGATCAAGCACAACACCATGATCAAACCCTGCACCTTTGGCACTGACCACCAGCGTATTGTGCTCCCTGAAGGTTCCCATCTTTGAAACACCCAGATAAAAATCAAAGCTTTGGTATTCCGCTTTTCGCATGTGAGCCAGCATGTCATCCGCCCACTGGTGGCACAGGCCTCTCTCTTTCAAACCAATGTTGACCAGTGTGTTATGCAACAGCGGTGGCCAGACAAGATCATAGCGCTGGCTAAGGGAGTAGGCGTAACTGATCGAGTCCCGGGCAAGCAGCCTGGCCTCACCGGCATTGACCGCCTCATTTAGCCCGACCAGAAGCATTCCCAGCTTCTCTGCCTGTCGCCTCTCCGGACCATCCAGGCCTGCCTGCGTGGTCGCGGGAGCCTTAACGCTGCATCCGCCCAACAGGGGAACAAACAGGAGAGCAGAGAGCAGGGCAAACAGCGGCAATAGAGAGCCGGCCTGCTTCAGGCCGGGAGAGGGTAGGATGGAAATATTGGCGACTTTCATAACATGATTACTCACCGAAACAGTATACAATTTGGTGACTCGGAACAAATCGGGGGAAGGGGAGTCCGGGGGAGTCCGGAGGGGGCTCCGTGCCGCACATCTCACTGCATTGTCACCATGTTTAATTCATCAGTTGATATACATCAAGGTTTCCCCTGCCAATCAATAGCCATACTCACGGCGTGGACAAATAACAGACAGGGGAGGCTGGATGTCTGGAAGAACCTACGGTTACAACGGTGTGCCACCCAGCAAAGGCAAGAAAGGCGCTAAACGCTACGCCATGGCAGTGGATCTCCGTCGCTGCACCGGCTGTAACGCCTGTACGGCGGCCTGCAAGACGGCTTACGATGTGCCGCTGGGAGACTGGCGAATCTGGGTGATGGAAGCGGAGACAGGTGAATTTCCGAAAACCAAACGCCATGTGATGCCACGCATGTGTAACCAGTGTGACCAGCCTACCTGCGTGCGTAACTGCCCGACCAAAGCCACCTTCAAACACCCCGACGGATTCGTACTTCAACGCTATAACCGCTGTATCGGCTGCCGTACCTGCATGGTGGCATGCCCCTACAATGCCCGCCATCTACTGACCGACTATCGCCGTGATAAGCGAAACCCTCGCAACGTTGCCGACAAATGTGATTTTTGCATTGTGCGCGTTACCCGTGGTCTCGCCCCCTTGTGTGTTACCTCCTGCACCGGGGGGGCGATGATCTTTGGTGATATCAATGATCCCGATAGTGAAGTGGCCCGCACGGTTGCTGCCAATAAAACCTTCACACTGAGGCCGGAGCAGGGCAATGCACCGCAGGTTTACTATATAGGCTTGAATGAGCCGATTGCTGACCCTGAATTTGCTTTCCACCATCGCAGCGACCAGCTGCATGACCGCTACAATACCTTCAAAAAGAACAGCGAACTTGGTGAAGAGCTTGCAGGCAACATCATTGATACGGATACCGGCTTTTTCGGTATCGTGGGTCAGGGTGTGCACAACATGATTAATTTCATCGCGACCGCACCGGCGAAATTCTTCCGCGGGCTGTTCTGATGGTGGACGGAAGCATGGACGGGCAGATGATCTCCAATGCGTTTCATCACGCCTACTGGGGATTTCCCCTGTCACTCTATTTCTGGCTGGTTGGCGGTTCAGCCGGTTCGTTTGTCGTCAGTACCCTGGGCTGGGTGTTCGGTGTCAAAAAATATAAAGCCACCGCCTTTTTTGCTTCCAACACGGCCATTGCCATGCTGATGATTGTGCCGTTATTACTGATTACCGACCTCGGCAAACCTTTCCGCTTTTTCCATCTTCTGTTGCTGCCAAGCTTCAGCCATTTTTCAGCACCCATGGTCTGGGGCGCACTGTTTATTCTGACCTATCCGATCGGCATGCTTTTTTACAGCTATTTTGTCTACTATAAGAACGAACGCATGGCGCGTGCTTTCGGGATTGCAGCCATTGTGCTGGCACTGTGCACCCACTGGTATACCGGTGTGGTGATGCAGCTAAACCCGTCACGTCTCCCCAATCATGGCTCTGTTGCGCCTATCCTTTTCCTGACCGGGGCCTATATCTCGGGCATTGGCCTGCTGAATATTCTGCTATGGATACGCAACAAGTTTATTGATGCAAAACGTCAGGTCAGCGATGCGATTCTGGCAGACATGGCCCGGCTGATGCTCTACGGAATCGTATTTGATATGTTCCTGCTGTTTAATGAATTCCTGCAAATGACTTACGGCATCGCTGAAGAGCATACCATTCTCTACGATGTGCTGCTCGGTCCTTTCATCTGGCCTTATCTCTACATTGAAATCATCTGGGGACTAATCATACCACTGATTATACTGGTGATTCCCAAAATTAACCGGAGCCTTTACTGGGTGCTTGGTGCCTCCTTCATGGTTACCACCGGTGTGTTCGGCATGCGTGTCTGGTGGGTTATGGCAACCCAATACTTCCAGGGCCATTATTAGGAGGCACGTAGATGAAGATTAATCGCCGCCGATTTTTACAGGGGAGCACAGTAGCAGCCGCCTCGGTGCTGGGAGCATCAAAAAATGCATCTGCCATGGAGACAGAGCTGGGCAATGCATCCTATAACTATATCAAGCGTGGTGAGCAGAGAGAGCGGGTATTCTCCTGCTCCCCCCTGCACGCCCACGATAATCCCGTACATGCATGGGTGGATGATGATCCCACGATCCCCGAGAATCCCTTAACCGGCAAACGTGGCAGGCAGGTGGTTGAACTTTCAGGGGTGACTGAATCCGTCCGCAGCAGGGGGCGGGTGAGTGCGGCTGAGGTTACATCGTGGTTGCAGCTTTATGACGGTGATCGCCTGCTCAGCCCGATGAAAAGGGTGGGGAAACGCGGCTCCGGTCGATGGAGGAAGATCTCCTGGAAGGAAGCACTTGATGACATCGCCAATGCGATCAAGGCAAGCAGCCCTGAAGAGATCGCCCTGATGCGGGGTAAGGATACCAGTGCCGGCGCATGGGATCATTTCATGCATACCCTGGGCTCCAACACCATCATTGACCTGGACGGTGCGGCAAACCGGCGGATGGCATGGCAGGAGGCGTGGCATAACGGCGTTTCGGTTCCTGATCTGGCCCACTCACACTACATCCTCAATTTCGGCTCAAACTTCTTTGTTTCACATCCGGACTACGCTGCTGAAGCATTTGACGGCAGGCATCTGCGCCGGGCAAGGATCGTTACGTTTGATCCGCGCTGTTCCAAAACCGCCGGGCTCTCCGATGAATGGGTGCCTGTACGGCCGGGCACCGATGGCGTGGTTGCACTGGCCATGGTTCGCTATCTGCTGGAGATGGGCTGGGCTGACAAAGCTGCAATCAAACGTCTGAGCAACTTCACTGCGGAGAGTCTGACCGGGGAGTTATCGAAATACACGCTTGATTATGCCGCGGAGATCAGTGGCATTCCGGCAAAAACCATCCGCCGTATCGCCAGAGAATTCGGTGACAGCGAAGGCGGCTGCATCCTCACCGGCGCAGGCATCAGCGGGCATACAAACGGCTATCGTACTGAACAGGCCCTGATGCTGTTACCCCTGACAGCGGGCTATATTGAGGCCCGTGGAGGCAACTGCCTGCCGAGGCAGTTCGAGCTGGGAGCCATCAAGCCCGCCCCTCAAGCTCCGAATCGTAGCAATCCGGTGAAGCATCCTCAAAAGTTCCCGGTGGATGTGGGGGATGCATACGCTGTTGGCCTGCTTTTCAGCTACAACACAAATCCGGCCTTTGAGGCTCCGGCCGCAGCAGTGTGGCGCGCGGCGCTGGCTGATCAGTCCAGGGTCAAATTCTCTGTGGCGATAGGAACCTTCGGCAACGAAACATCGGAGATGGCCGATCTTATCCTGCCGGAGGCGCATTGGCTGGAACGCAACGAACCCGTACAGGGAACAGGAAGCCTGCTGCCGTGGGTAAGCCTGAGACAGCAGGTTGTTACACCTCCGGGGCAGGTAAAAGAGTTGCGAGAGATGCTGCGCGACATCATCCACACAACCGGCGATGCGGAAAAGATGCGCTATTGGCAATTCAGGGATACGCGCCAGTGGCTGGGTCAGCAGCTCAACGATGTTGCCGGACTGAAAAAGGATGGTGGCTGGGAGCTGATGGCCAGGCACAGTGGTGTATGGCCCATCTACGGTTATCTGCATCCGGAGATACGCCGAATCGTTGATGAGCAGGGAGAAGAGGTGATGCCGGAGTATGGCCGGCCGGTGAAGATCGGGATGAAAACCTTTCCACACTGGGAACCCGCCGGGGATGTTGCAACAGCAAAATATGAACTGGCCCTGCTTGTGCATGACTCCGATTACCATGCCGGGGATGCATCGGCAAACAACAAAGTGATTGTGGAAAATTCACTGGCCAACCATCTGCATATTAACGTCAGCACCGCAAATCAGTTGAATATTCGCGATGGTGATCTGGTTCGTGTGACATCAAAGGCAGGGTATCTGGTAACCCGTGCCCACCTTACCCAGACCGTCCATCCGGAGACTGTTGCCATGCACCGTGACGGCGGCCACTGGGCTATTGGCGGTGTGGCAAGCGGCAGGGCAGGCCCCAAACATGAAAATGCTCCGGCAAATATTGATGCGGATATTGCGCATAATCTCTGGTGGACGGATTCGGGAGTGCACCCGATGGATATCATCCTGCCTCTGTTTGATGAAACAGGCGGCGGTGCGGCAACCGCAGCGGCTGTAAAGGTGACAAAGGCCGAGCAGGGGGATACATACGGGACGGTAAAAACCGACCTCCCCGGCATGACTGCCTTGTTGTCTCAGCCGGCCGGGCCGGCGGAGAGGGGTTGATCCGGTGAACAGGAAACTTCAGATTATTATTGCCGCCTCTCTTGGCGTTGTGGGAGTGATCCTGATTATCGTTGCCGGGAAAATCGGTGTTGTCCCCGTTGTCGGGGTTGATTCCGTCTTTCAGTCGGAGGGCACCTGTAACACCTGCCACGAGACATGGTACGATGAGTCCCGCTACGCTTTTAATCCCGAGGGCAATGAGAAGCTGCCCTGGGGTGTTACCGTTGGCTGTGCCGAGTGTCATCCGGTTCAATTCGAGGAGTACAAGCTTTCCGCCATGGGCAGCAGCAAGAGTCCTCTAAAGCCGGGATGTGTTAACTGCCACGATAATCCACACTCCGTTTTCCGCTGGTTTAAACATATGTATCTCGCCGATGAAGGCTGGAAGGATGTACAGCGCGCACTTCGTGACCGTGATTTTTACAACAACAAACTCACGCCGCGTCTGGCCAAAACGGCCCGCGAACACTTTGTTGCAACAGACAGCAAAACATGCCGTGAGTGCCATACCCGTGAAGATCACCAGTCCATTCTCAAAGGCACTATCGGGGAGTTCCGGCCGGATATTCCACCACATAAACAGATGCTGAAGGATAATCTGACCTGTGTGCAGTGCCATCAGAACCTGATGCACAACCTTTCGGTTCCGGCTGCATGGCAGGGCAAGCAGACCAAGGCACAGCTGGGTCAGATAGATGCGGGCAGGGAGAAGTCGGAGTCCTGTGCGGCGTGTCACGGGGAAGATGGCAACAGTGAAGATTCCATGTTTCCGAGTATTGCAGGGTTCAATGCCAACTATACCTATATGCAGCTTCAGGCGTTCAGAGACGGCATACGCAGGAATGATATGATGGAAGAGATCGTTGCCGACCTCAATGAACAGGACATGGCTGATCTTGCCGTCTATTTTGGAACACAGAAAAGGAGTACCACCGCTCCGGTTCCCAAGGTACTGAACCTGCAGCAACGTGCGGATATAGAGATCGGTCAATCGCTGTATGAGTCGCTATGTGCACGCTGCCACGGCCTGACCGGGAGAGGGCAGGGGATCCTTCCACCGCTGGCAGGGCAGTATTCCGATTACATGCTGGCACAGATTGAGGCGTTCCAGTCCGGGGACCGAAGCAGCCACTCCGTCATGCGTGATATTGTAAAAGACCTTTCCGAAGCCGACCTGCAATTGATTGCAGACTATCTTGCGGGGCTGAAGCCGTAGTGCACGGGACTGTTATCCCCATTCTTCCGGAAGGTGTTTCCGAAGGTGCAGGGGTGGAGAAGATGCCGGAAACCCCGGCACATAAGCTGCTGCGTATCTATCAGCTGTTTGTGAATGTGGAAGGGCTTGAAGTCCGTATCCATCAGCCTGTTCTCGGCTTCATTCCCTTTATAAAAAGGAAAAAGTTCGGATTTTATGCGGTGATGATGCTCGCCGCCCCAACCTCCAGCAAGCCTCCGTTTCTGCTGAGTCTGGCCAGCGAGGCTCTGGCTGATGAGTTTGCACCAGTCAGCCGAACCCCGCCGGATGAGTGGATCGTTCAGCAGGTGGAGTGGCGGGAGGTGGGTGCGGCACCACCGATGTTTCAGCAGCCCGGCTGCGTTGATCAGGACTGGGGTGCAGCATGGTATGAACTTGGAGATGAGGGCGCAAAGCGACACCGTTACCGGCTCGCCAGGGCCCGTCTGTGGAAAGGGCGGCGTGCGAAACAGCAACATAATCCCGCTCCCGGAGCACAGCGTGAGGGAGGA
>JAIPJD010000023.1 GCA_021734365.1 Mariprofundaceae bacterium
AGGCAAAATAAATTATTCAGAGAATTCACTTGGCCACGCTCCTCTGAAAGGTATGAATATCTTTGTGTCAGAAGGTGCTGTTCAAAGGCTAGAAGAGGGAGGAATGGTCGCGTTCCTAAAAACAGAAAGCCCTTTTCATCAGATGCAAGAGCTTAACAAAATGCTCGGCATGGAATCATTCGAAATATTCACAAAAGATGAAGTTATTTCTGCCTCTCCATCTCAGCCAACAGTTTTTTCTTGCGATATCAATTATGTCATCCCCAAAGGGACGCAGCTTTATGATTTTACTACTGGGGGTCATAATACCGCACTAGTAGATATAAACGTCAAAACAAGGACAGAAGCCAGGGGCTTTATTTCCGGGAATAACTTTTCTGGGGAGTTCGCGGCTAGTATGAATTTTTCGGTATTCCCTGCGCCGATCACAATGAATGGAAAATTTGAAATTAAAATCAGCTAATAAATCACTTCAGCGGACCGGAAGAAGTGCGGCAGCCTTACGGGCAAGGCTTTTGGCCAGCCGCTGAGTGCAAACGTTAGATATCCAGCTCATACCCATCGTTTATTTCTTGTTGTAGTAACAGACCTAAGTAGCCTCGCGGCATGAGTGAAACTTCCCCCTCTTTAGTGAAAGAACCAGTAACTATTATCGGAGCGGGCCTTGCGGGCTCGGAAGCTGCATGGCAGCTGGCACGGCGCGGCATTCCGGTGCGCCTGCATGAAATGCGCCCTGTCAAAATGACCCCTGCCCACAACACAGGCAACTGTGCGGAACTGGTCTGCTCCAACACCTTCCGTGCCGACCATCTGGAAAATGCGGTCGGCCTGTTGCATGAAGAGATGCGGCGTATGGATTCACTGATCATGCGTTGTGGTGATGAGGCACGTATTCCGGCAGGTACGGCGCTGGCTGTGGATCGTGAGCAGTTCTCGCAGCTTGTCACCGATGCACTCAAGGCCGAACCACTGATTGAGTTTATCGAGGGTGAAGTGACAGAAATCCCGAAAGAGGGACTGGTACTGATCGCTTCCGGCCCGCTTACCTCCGATGGCCTGTATGCTGAAATCCAGCACCTGACCGGCGAGGAACACCTGAGCTTCTTTGATGCCATTGCGCCGGTGATTGATGCCGAAAGCGTGAATATGGATGTCGCCTACTGGAAAAACCGTTACGACAAGAATGTCGAAGAGGGTGAAGCAGGGGACTACCTGAACTGCCCGATGAACGAGACGCAGTACAAGGCCTTCATCAAAGAGCTGGTGGATGCCGAGAAGGTCGCTTTCAAGGGCTTTGAGGATATTCCGTTCTTTGAGGGGTGTATGCCGATCGAAGAGATGGCAGAACGGGGTGAAGATACCCCGCGCTTCGGCCCGATGAAGCCTGTCGGCCTTGATCATCCGGAAACAGGTGAGCGCTATTATGCCGTGGTACAGATGCGCCGTGACAATCGCATGGGGTCGCTTCTGAACATGGTTGGCTTCCAGACCAAGATGACCTATGGCGAGCAGAAGCGTGTCTTCACCATGATTCCGGGGCTGGAAGATGCCGAATTTTTCCGGCTTGGAAGTCTGCATAGAAATACCTTCATTAAATCACCGGCACTGCTTGATGGCATGCTGCGGCTGAAAAAAGAGCCGCGCATTCTGTTCGCCGGCCAGATCACCGGCGTGGAAGGGTATGTGGAGTCGGCCAGCATGGGTTTGATGGCCGGCCGCTTCCTCGCCGCCATGGCCCGGGGCGAGGCGCCTGTTGCCCCACCGGCCGATACCGCACACGGTGCCCTGCTGGGGCATATCTCCGGCACACGTATTGAGGATTTTCAGCCGATGAACATCAATTTCGGCTTGCTACCACCGGGTAAAAAGCGCGAGGGTAAACGCCGCCTGTCGAGAGCCGAGCGGCGGCGCTCGGTTTCAGATCAGGCGCTGGAGAGACTGCAAGCATGGTTAGAGGAGTGAGTGATGGCCTACAGAGAGTATAAAGTGATTGAAGTTTCAGAGGGTGCGCTCGGCACCATCTTTCTGGGGGCATCGGGTATGCCGATTAAACAGATGGAGATTTCGCTGAACAAGGAGGCTGCCGATGGCTGGCAGATGGTCTTTCAGGTGATTGAGAAGAAACGGCTCTGGCTTTTCTGGTCGCGTGAAACCGTGATCATGACACTCGGCCGCTAATCGATGCTGAAACAGAGCGAGGTGGATGCCCGCGAAGAGGAGCTCAGGCTTGCGGTGCGTGAACTGCCGGATGAGCGGCGCAGGGAGTTTTACGAGCGTGCAGAAAAAGAACTGAAAGATCCGGATACCTTTGCAGTACTGAACTATCTCTTCATCGCAGGGCTGCACCACTTCTATCTCGGGCGCTGGTTTCGGGGCCTGATTAACCTGGCTGTCTTCTCCGCCGGTATCTATCTGATGGTTCTGGATCAGTGGAAAAACGGCTTTATCGTCATCGGTATCATTACCGTGCTGGAGCTCTATGCCCTGTTTCGTTCACAAATTATTGTGAAGCATTATAACAACAGAATCTCTACAGCGATTCTCGACGCCATTGAGAATGCTTAACCGAACCATGCGCCCCATGATTGCCTCACTGCTTACGGCCATCTCTCTGCTTGCCTTCACCGTGATCGGTCAGGCAGGCGACATCGTCATCCCGAAAGAGGAGGCCACCCGCATCGGAGAGCTGATTTTTTATAATGAGTGTGCCGGAGATGAGGCTCTGCTGACATCATGGAACCAGGGTGAATCCTTTCCATCACTCGGGATCGGGCATTTCATCTGGTATCCGGCAGGCGTCAGCGGCCCCTACAAAGAGAGTTTTCCTGAACTTATCCGGTTCATTGATACAAGTGGTATTGATATTCCCGCCTGGCTGGAAAAGGCCATTGAACATGGTGCGCCCTGGCCCTCACGTAAGACTTTTCTGAACGCGCAGGATTCACAACAGATGCAGGAGCTCCGGGTCCTGCTATCTCAAACCATGCCCATACAGACAGAGTTCATGATCAGGCGTCTGCACCGCTCCCTGCCACGCATGCTTGCTGCAACCCCCCAGACGGAACAGGAGCACCTCCGGCAACAGTTTGACCGGATTGCTGCGACGCCGATGGGTTACTACGCACTGGTGGATTATGTAAATTTCAAAGGGGAGGGGGCACACTCTACTGAACGCTATCAGGGTCAGGGGTGGGGCTTGCTGCAGGTGCTTCAGAGCATGCATGGCCAGGAAGCCGGAGATCATGCGCTGACTGAATTTGCAGATGCTGCGCTAGCAGTACTGAGCCGGCGGATTCAGCTTGCGCCTCCCAAACGCCATGAAGAGCGCTGGTTAAGCGGCTGGACAACCCGGGTCAACACCTATCGCCCCGGCGGCTCCCGCTAGGCAGCGGGCTCGCGACTTCGATCAAGCTCAAGCTTCTCTTTTGCCCACATCCGGGTAATGCGTCGGCGATCTTCAAGTGCGGCTGACTCCAGCTGCTTCAGGGCATCCACCTGATCAGCAATCGTTCTCGGAAGCCGGGAGAGCATCAACGTGACAACGCTCTCTTTCACGTTCCACTGCAGCTCCTCCGCAACAGAGTAGATGATGCGCTTCATCTCCTGATCTGATGATGGCGGCAGCATCTTTGCCTGCTCCATCATCCGCATCCGGCTGCCCAGCTCCGCCGGAGCAAGCGCATCATCCCCACAGCGCCATGAGATCAACAGCGAGCGATTCATCTCCCGTGCCCGCTCAATGAGGTGGAAGAGTGCGAGACCACAAGCTTTGGAGACCGGGCCGGCGGGCAAATCCACCATCCAGCAGGCGGATGGCTCCAGTTGCCTGACCCAGCGTTCAACCAGCCGGATTGATGGCTCCTGCGCTCCCTCAACGACAACCAGTCCAACGTATGGATGTTCCCTCTTCAGCGCATGCAGAAAGTGGGTCTTTCCGGCCACACTGCTGGAGTTCAGCCAGAGCATGCCACCCTGCACCAGCCAGAGTGCAATTCTGTTACAGCCACTCTCTACGCCGCTGTGACGTATCCAGTTACCATACGTGTAGCTGACAGGAATATTAAATTTAAGTCGTTGCTGCTTCATAGTGGCGGAGGGAATAAACTAACGGCTCTCTTCGGTGACTGCTTTTCGAGTCCAGACAAGCAGATAATGCAGGCCGGAAATACAGGTGATCACAAAGGTGGCCCACATAACCCGCTCAATCCATATCTCTTCCAGCGGCGATGCCATGTGCAGCAACAGCGTAACCACATAAACAATCTGCATAAATGTTGTGACCTTGGATACCATGCTCGGTTCCATCTTCAGGCTATGCGTCACCATCTCATAGGCGATCGCACCGACAACAATAATGACATCGCGAAAGATGACCGCCAGAAAGAGAAAAAGCGGCACCTCTCCGATAATAAAGAGCGTGACGAACATACTGATCAGCATCAGCTTGTCAGCCAGCGGGTCGAGGTAGGCGCCCACAGTGGTGCGCTGGTTAAAATAACGGGCTATCGCACCATCCAGCATATCCGTGATGCCCGCGGCGATCATCAAAACCAGAGCCATCACGGCCTCATCACTGAGAATTGCGTAGACAATAACGGGCGTAATAATAATACGCGCCAGGGTAAGTATATTGGGAACGTTCAGGATAGTATGCATGACCAGGGCCTAATCAGCGAACAAGCC
The DNA here is from genome assembly GCA_021734365.1 of Mariprofundaceae bacterium. GTDB lineage: Bacteria > Pseudomonadota > Zetaproteobacteria > Mariprofundales > Mariprofundaceae > WSZY01. The sequence continues at coordinate 4,684 of JAIPJD010000023.1, forward strand.
AGCCCTGTGGTGTGGGCAAAACCTGCATACCGCGGCGCTGAAACCACTGCGGCAACCATGAATCCTCTTCGCCCTTCAGCCGCAGGCGATACTGCCGGCTTGATGCACGCAGATGTGTTGGGATAATGGACTCTACTTTTTCATGTTGGCGCAGGGCATCTTCGAGCGCCACCTGAGCAGGCAGCGCTGCCGGCTGTTCAATGGTAAGCATGACTTCCATACCACCATCTCTCTTCTCTTGCAGCGCGGGTATTGCATCTGTCTGAACCGGATCGGCAATATAGGCGTCGCGGGCAGCGAGCAGAACCTCCTCCATCCAGAGCTGCAACCGGGGAAGGGGGTCTCCTGTTTCAATCTTCCGGGTTTCAGAAAATTCAGCCAGTAAGGTGTTGCCACGAACCACCAGATTTACCTGATTATTGTCAAGCCACTGCCAGACAACAATCAGTGCCGGGCCACTCTCACTGAGCAGAATGCCTCGCGCCTGGGCAACAGTCTCGGCATTCGCCCGGAGCAGCTCTGCTGTCTGAGGCATGCCGGAGCCATTCTGGTTGCTCATCTGAATCATCAGGTTAATACGAGGGGCCTCTTTCAGATAAGGAATTTCCTGCTGGTCAAGATATTGCCGGACTCTCGCCTCGTTAAATGATACCTGTACACTATCGCTACGGGGTAAAACACGCTGTAAAAACTGTGTTGCTTTCATGCTGTTCGATAGCATCCCCCTGGTCCTGCTGGCAACAATTCGATCCCAGAGAATTGGCAGGGCCTGTTGAGCCGCCTCCTGAACAGAAGGGACTCTTCCCTCTTCATCCGCCTGAATTTCCACAATCATTCTTGAATCTGCCTGGGCATGAGGCACCAGAGAGAACAGGCTTACGACAAAGGCAGAGAGCCAGAGCCCGGACCTTAATCTGTTCATTTCACCACACGAAGATGCCGGACTCTCTTCTCTTCCGGTTTTTCATCAGCTTCCGGGCTATCCCCACTTTCCGAGGCCTCGATAGCAGCCGTTTCCCGCTCCGGATCGGGAGTGTCCTCCTGCAAACTGCGTACTGCACTGACCACTGCACGTATGGTTTCCGGAACATCCTCTTCCCAGATAATACCCTGCTCCATATCCCCTTCCGGCAGATAAGCCGCCCAGATTCGGCCCATTGGAATACGGCATGTGTAAATCTGTCCGGAGAAAGAAAAGTCTGATTCGAGCGCATCTTCACGAATATGAATCACTTGCGGCATTCGCATATTCAACACGAGGCGAAGCGCCGGGTCGCCTTTAAGAAAGCCGGGAACGACTACTTCATCACTTGTGGCATCAACAACAATATAGATGCGTCCATGCTGCTGAAAAAACGCTTTCAGTTTTTTTGCTTTTGCGGCATTTGCAAAGCTCAGGCTCATCTATCCTCCATCACTCTCAAACAGGCCCGGATTCACAGGCCTGAGGTTTTACTTCTCCCGGCGCTTGCGCACGGCCCTGGAAAAAACGCGCAACAACTCAGCGCTGTCATCCCAGTTAATGCATGCATCAGTAATGCTGGTTCCAAAATCAGGTGTGATGCCCGGCTTCACATCCTGGCGTCCTGCATTGAGATGACTCTCAACCATAGTGCCTATAATACTCTGATTACCAGACGCAATCTGATCAGCAATGTCTTTACCCACCTCAATCTGAAGCTGGTGCTGCTTACGGCTGTTGGCATGACTGCAGTCGATCATAACGCCGGTTTCAATACCTGCCCCATGCAATTTCCCCAACGCTTTTGCAACGCTTGCAGCATCATAATTCGGCTCCCGCCCGCCCCGCAGAATCACATGGCAGTCCTCATTTCCACTCGTGGAGAAGATGGCGGAGTGGCCCTGTTTGGTCAGTGAAAGAAAGTGATGGGGATGAGCTGCAGCCCGAATAGCATCAACGGCAATACCAAGCCCGCCGTCGGTACTGTTTTTGAACCCAACGGGGCAGGAGAGGCCTGAGGCAAGCTCACGATGCCCCTGGCTCTCGGTGGTACGGGCACCGATTGCGCCCCAGCTGACAAGGTCAGCATAATACTGCGGTGTAATCAGATCCAGGAACTCTGTTCCTGCCGGAACGCCCAGGTCATTGATCTCCTGCAACAGTTTTCGTGCCAGACGAATGCCCTTATTAATTTCAAATGTACCATCCAGATTCGGGTCATTAATCAGCCCCTTCCAGCCGACTGTGGTACGTGGTTTCTCAAAGTAGACCCGCATCACAATCAGCAGCTCGTCACCAAGCTCCTCGCGCATACTTTTTACGCGACGCGCATATTCAAGTGCAGCATCAGGGTTATGGATTGAGCAGGGGCCAATGATAACCAGCAGGCGATCATCCTCACCATGCAGAATCTGATGAATGGCATGCCTTGTCTGATAAATGGCTTCTGCTGCCGTTGCACTTACCGGATATTCAGCATGTACCAGAGCAGGTGACACCACCTCCTTGATACCGCAAATACGCAGGTCGTCTGTTTGATGTATTATGGACATGGCTCCAACTTTCCTTCCACCGTTTACTGCCAGTATTCAACTGCGCGGGAGTATCGCAGAAAAAGCGCCAAATGATTAGCCCGAATATTATACAAACGATAACCGGAACATGTTTGGGCCGGGGATAGCCCCCCAAAACAGAGAGCGCATGCGATAGATTTTGTAAGCAAGGCTAAAACCGACACAATTCTACAGGATTGTAGAATTGGACGCCAAACAGGCGCTGCAAAGCCGTGTGAGGCAAGGATGCCGAACATCACTTTTTAATTTCACGTAAAAGAACAGGCACACGGATGTGCCTGTTCGTATTAATTAGACAGCGGAGTGGCCCTGTAAGCCGGGTTCTGTGCGCCTGCCCGGAGGCAGAAGCGGTAGCCATTCATCTAGGCCTGCAGTTGCCTGCAGGCTCAAGCAGCCTACCCGGAAGCAGCGTGGGCCACGCCTGTTGCTTCCCTATTTGGCCTTGCTACGAATGGGGTTTACCTCAGCTCCCGTCCGTTACCGTACGGGACGGTGTGCTCTTACCACACCCTTTCACCCTCACCGATTTTACAACCGGCAGTCTATTCTCTGTAGCACTTTCCCGGGGTCACCCCCGCCGGACGTTATCCGGCATTCTGCCCTGTGTAGCCCGGACTTTCCTCGTCAGGTATATGCAAGCACACGCCTGACGCGGCTACCCGGGCCACTCCGCCAGTGAATGCTACAGCAAACTCACGGCCATGAACAAACCGGAATAGAAACAGGGCCCCGGACATCGCCAACAATGGTACGCTTTGATAAAGCATGCGTGGTAAAGATCTTCATCAATGCAGCAATCCTGGCTACCTCAAAGGGTCTGCCACACTTACTTGCCGAACAGGCTCTTGATGCCGCTGCCGATGCCTTCAACAGCATCTCCCGCTGCGCCACCAATCTTGGAGCCAACGGCAGCCCCCGTCGGGCCTCCCAGGGTCGCGCCGATGGTTCCACCGATCAGAGACGATGGTGCCGGATAGATTCTGGGGCTATCTGTTGTTCCGCCGACCATCAGTTTCGCACCGGAGAGCCCCTTCATGCCACTGGTATTGATCTGTCCGTCAAGCTTGCCGTTGCCTTTGATCTCAACATGTCCATCGGCATTGAGGGCGGAAGCGTTGAGGGCGATGTCGTTTAGATAGATATCCTGGCCGCGCACCTTCAATTGTGTTTTAAAAACGTCAAACAGAATGGCACTTCCGGCTCCGGTCACGTTGCCATGCACCAGAGCCGCTGCCACGCCGGAAAGTCCAATGCCTTCAAACTGACCTTTACTTAGTTTAACCGGCCCATCCACCTTGAGTGAGTGCTGCATTGCCTTTTCATCTATACCGCTGGCAGATATTTTAAGTGTGGAATCAAAAGCACCGGAAACTTTATCCTGACCTGCTGCGTCCTTCATCAGTGGCAACATCTGAATATCACTGGCTTTGATCTCTGCTGTTAAGGTGCGCTTCTTACCTTCGAGCGGCGCCAGTTCAGCATTGAGCACCATCACTCCCTTGTAGAGATTGGCCCTCCAGTTCGGCATCGTTAACCTGTTTTCGCTCAGGTTGATCGCTCCGGTCACCTTATCAATATGCACAACATGAACATTTTTCCCTTTAGCCTGCTCGGAGACTCTAAGGACAATCGCTTTGAAGGTAATGCCTGAAACCTCTGCACGTCCATCAAAGAGCGGACCAAAAGCAACGGCCAGGGAGCCTGAGCCAACTGACAGCTTTGGTGTACCGCCCTTCACATCCTCTACGGTCAGATGTTCAATCGACAGCGAAGGAGTCGGGATAATACTCACCGACAGCGATTCGATTTTGACCGGCATGCCTGCGGCTTTTGTCGCCTCCTCTTCCACCACCTGTCGAATCTGGTCGGCTGGAATCAAAAACGGGGTGGCAATAACTATCAGTAACAACAGGGCTACTGTAATACCGATGTAACGGACTATTTTTTTCATGGTTGCCTCCTGACAGATAACGTCATCTTTGCCTTATTAAAAAGCCTGTCCTGTTCCCAGGTGCAGGCGCCATTTCCGGGTTGCGACACCATATGCCATATCTGCCCGCAGCGTTCCGTTCACCAGCCAGCGTAAAGTCCAGCGGACACCCCCGCCAACACCGATCACAATCGGTTTGTCCAACGCGTTTCTACCTTCCAGACGGACATGCCCGGCAACAACGAATGCCACCAGTTGATCATTACTGTTTATCTCCGATGGATGCCGCACTACCAATGTGCCGTAGACATAGGGGTTTCCCTGTAGATCGCCGGAGTAGTAGCCTCTCATGCCACTGCTATCGCCCACATCAAACAGCCCGTCACGAAGAATGTTTCCTGTCAGCAAGCCGGCATTAATTCGGTAATCCAGCGTGTTTTGCCGGCCTATTTCAATATGCCTGCGTAGTGACGTCGTCTGCCTATAGCTGTTGATGGTAGAGCCGATTGCCTGGTGTGCGACACTTAGATTGTAATCAAATTCATTGCCGGTAAACCATGTGATCCGGTCATTTACCAGCCTGTAGCTGGTCGAGGCCTGTATGGCCTGCCGCCGTAATCCCAGCACATCCGGTAGCAGAGGCCCGCTCTTTAGGGCATAGGCCGTCTCATTTACTGCAAAACCAAGCCGAACGTCCCACCCCTCTCCGGGTACCGGCCCGAGTCCGTAGCTGACACCACTACTCCAGCTCTGCTTGTCCTGAAAATAACTACTGGTTAAGACGCCATTCTGATAAGCATCAAAAATAGCGCCGCCTCTATCAAAGGAGGCGTCAAATCCGAAATTGGTGTCTCCAATTCTTCGCCATGCGTAAGAACCCTGGTATGAGATACCGTTATTGGACGTAATAGACGAAAAGTTATCGCCGGTATCTCCGCGCACAGCCAGGCGAAGGTTATGGTGAAGCCCCCAGAGGTTGTGATGGGTCATGGTCAAACCCGCTGATGAGGCCCCGTTATCCTTCCGTGTTGCTTCGGGGAGCAGCCACAAGGGCCATCGATCATTCACCCTGATATGAACGATACCTTGATCATCCGGAGCAAGCACCACGGCTTCACTGAACAGGCCGAGATTTCTAAGCCGCCTGGAAGCAATCTCTCCATATTCATCTTTCCACACATCGCCCACTGCAAAAGGAAGCTCACGCTCTACAGTCCTGGCATCAGAATACTCTAACCCATTGATTTCTATCTGTTTTATTTGATTTTCTGCCATAGCTGCTGTTGGCAACAGCAGTACTACGACCACGAGCAGAAGCCTTTGAATCATGGTTTCCATAACCCCTTCTCACTGATAATCGCGGTGATCAGGTGGTTGGGTGTGACATCAAATGCCGGGTTGTTCGCCCCCACGCCGACCGTTGCGATCCGTATCAGATGCTCCTGATCATTACTGTCTACACCATGGGCCATCAACACCTCATCATCTGAGCGCTTCTCAATTGGAATTCCCGCGCCTGCTGGACAGTGCAAATCAAAGGTACTTTCCGGTGCAGCGACATACATCGGAATGCCATGCTCGCGAGCAGCCAGAGACAGCATGTATGTGCCTATCTTATTGGCTACATCTCCGTTGGCAGCAATACGATCCGCGCCAACCACGATTGCATCTACTCTGCCCTGTGCCATCATCCATGCAGCAGCGCTGTCAGCCTGAATCCGGCAGGATATCCCCTCCTGAAACAGCTCCCACGCTGTAAGCCTTGCTCCCTGAAGGCGGGGCCGGGTCTCATCCACAAGTACGGATGGAGCCTCTCCTGCCCGGGCCAGGTGATAGATACCTGATAGAGCCGTTCCCCAATCAACCGTCGCCAGCCAACCGGCATTACAATGGGTAAGGATGCGCCGCTCTCCGATGGCCAGAACCTCTGCCAGATGCTCCCCCATCTTTCTGCATCGCTCCACTTCACTGTCGGCATAGGCACATGCTGCATGAATCATTCCCTCATCCGTTGCATCTGTAGCCACTGACTCCATCGCATCACAGGCATGAAACAGATTCGCAGCCGTTGGTCGTGTCTGCCTGAAGCGTGGAAGCCAGTATGATTCGAAACGCCTCCGATCGGTAATAAAAGCCAGCGCCAAACCAAAAGCCGCCATGGCGCCAATCGTCGGCGCCCCCCGCACCTGCATGGTCTCAATGGCGCTGGCAACGGCTTCCGCATCACGGCTATCTCTTAATATGAAGCGATGCGGTAGCTGGCACTGATCAATCCACTGCAGAGAACCACCCACGCCTCCGCACCAGCTCATGGCACGGAAGTGCTCCCCGCCAACTCTCATAAAGGTCTTCTTAACCGCTTGAGTACGCCATCGAGCTCTTCAGGCCGGGTGTATGCAATTCTCAACTCTCCGCCACCTCCCTTCCTGCACTGGAACGTAACCGGAAGTCCCAGAGTACGGCCAAGCTCATTCTGAAGTGCCGCCACATCGGCATCAATCTCATGGGCGGCCCCTCTTTTTGACCCCTGTTGCCCGGCCCTTCTGGCCTCCCGCTCCATCTGGCGTGCACTCCACTCATGCTCAATGCAGTGCCGTGCCAGTTCAATGGCCCGGAGTCGTTCCAGCCCAATGAGTGGGCGGGCATGGCCCATATTCAGCTTTCTATCCTCGATCATTTTCTGAATCACTTCCGGTAGCTGAAGAAGCCGGATCATATTGCTCACCTGCACACGGGAGACATCGATTCGCTCGGCAACCTGCTGCTGGGTGTAGCCAAACTCACTGACAAGACGCTGGTAGGCCCGTGCAGATTCAATGGCCGTCAGGTCATCGCGCTGCTCATTCTCAATAATGGCAAGCTCAAGCGCCTGTAGATCATTAACCTCTCGGACAACTGCCGGAATCTTCTGCAGGCCCGCCGCCTGAGATGCCCGCCAGCGTCGCTCTCCGGCAATCAGTTCATATCCTTCTCCGGAGGGTCGAACCAGAATCGGCATCAGCACTCCCTCCTTGCGAATGGAGTCGGTTAGTGTTTTCAGCTCTTCTATGTCAAAGTGTGTTCTGGGCTGATAGGAGTTCGGTTTTATCTTAGAAATCAATATGTTAGACGATTCATCTAATATATCATTTGTTGGGGTGTCAGATAGCAGTGCATCCAGACCACGTCCCAGACCGCGTTTTTTCATCGGTTTCTTCATCTCTCTCTCCTTACACCGCTTGGCGCTGAATCATCTCTTGTGCGACCTGAATATAGGCCTGTGCTCCTGTGGAGCGAATATCATGGTACATCACCGGAACACCAAAACTTGGTGCCTCTGACAGCCGAACATTTCTGGGGATAATGCTCTGATAGACCTGCTTGCCAAAATAGGCCCTCACTTCGCTCTCCACCTGTTGAGCCAGATTGTTCCGCCGGTCCACCATGGTTAAGAGAATGCCATCTATAGACAGGTCTCTGTTTAAACTGCCCTTTACCCGACGAATAGTGTCAATTAACTGGGTTAGCCCTTCCATGGCATAAAACTCTGTCTGCAACGTAATCAGGACACGATCTGCGGCTGTTAAGGCGTTGAGGGTTAACAGGTTGAGTGCGGGTGGACAGTCAACAATCACAAAGTCAAAGGGCTCACCTTCAAAGCTGTCAAATGCCTGTTGCAGGATATTCTCGCGCCCATCCTCGGTGACCAGTTCAATCTCTGCGCCGGCAAGGTCCATGCTCGCAGGCACCAGATAGAGCCCCTCGCAATCCGTTTCGATTAGCACTTCCTGAATAGAGTTCTCCTGCATAAGAACGGCATACATGCCGCTCTCCACGCTCTGCTTGTCAACACCCAGTCCGGAGGTTGTGTTGCCCTGCGGATCCAGATCCAGCAACAACACACGCCTGTCCAGTGCGGCCAATGAAGCTGCCAGATTTATACTGGTTGTCGTTTTACCAACACCGCCCTTCTGGTTCGCGATGGCTATAACTGGTCCAAAGTTCTTGTGTTTCACGTGAAACATCCCCCTCTTGTTGTGGTCGCCCTCTAATCAGGAAGCGTAACTGTAGCAGTGAATCTTCTGCTCATCACCAGCCTTAATGGAATGGCTTGCATCAAATCGCCAACGCTCTTCCGAAGCAGGCAAGGCACTCTGCGGTACAGGGAGCACGGCAATAGCCCCCGGAGCTGCGTGCCTGCCGCACATCTTAAGCAGGTCGGGAATATGTGTGACGGCCCTTGCCACACAAACGTTTACCCCCAGGTGTGGCAACACATTGATGTCCGCATCATAGACCTCTGCATCCAGCCGCAGGACGCGCACAAGGTGCCTGAGAAATTCCGCCCGCTTTTTCCTGCGCTCAACCAGAACGCCCCGCAGGCCTGGTCTTGCAATCAGCAGGGGAATGCCCGGAACGCCCATGCCGCTTCCGATATCCAGCAACCTCCCCGCTTCAGGCATCCACTGAGCCAGGGCAATCGAGGGCTCAACAAAACGCGCCATAAACTCCTTCTCGCTCTTAATCGAAGTAAGATTCAGCGCCTTTCTAAAGCGGAGCACCTCTCCACAGTATCTCTCCAGCGCCTCTCTGTTCACGCTCTTAGCTGCCTTAATTGCATCATCAATGATGTGATCGCAGCCGGTGTAATGCCCGACATCCTTGCAGCTTGCCCGAGATTGTCGGGCTTGCCGCTCAACAGCCGTTGGCGGCACTCATTACTCAGGCCGGTCACACTGTTGTAATCAAACCCGGATGGGATTGTCTGCGTTTCAAGCTGGCGGAAGCGCTCAACCTCCAGCGCCTGCTTATCAAGATAGCCTTCATAGTGAATAAAAGCCTTCAGGCTGGCCCTGTCACGGCCGTTCAGCTCCGGGTTAATATTCAACAGGCACAACGCATCTTCGGCATCAACATCCTGGCGATGACAGTAAGCGGCAAAGTCCATTCCCTGCTGAGGCATGGCCAGATCAAACTCTTTAATGCGCCGGCGCCACTCCCTGCCCGTGCCCACAACGGTGGCACGCACCTCATCAACCCCTCTGTTCAGAAGCAGGGCGCGTTTTGTGTATGATCCGGAACGCTCCTTACCATAAAGGCCCAGACGCATGGCCGTATCTCCCAGACGGAGATCTGCATTATCCTCACGCAACAGAAGCCGGAACTCGGCCCTTGAGGTGAACATTCGATATGGCTCAGAAACACCTTTGTTCACCAGGTCGTCCACCATCACGCCCATATAGGCCTCTGAACGGTCAGGAATCCAGGGCTCAACACCCGTAGCCAACGCTGCCGCATTAATGCCGGCAATCAGCCCCTGTGCTGCCGCCTCCTCGTACCCTGTTGTCCCATTGATCTGTCCTGCATGGAAAAGACCTGAAACTTTTTTGCACTCCAGCGTTGGCAGCAGCTCTGTCGGATCCACATAATCATACTCTATGGCATAGCCGGGACGAATAATGTTGGCCTTTTCCAGACCTCTGATTGAGCGAACAAATGCCCACTGCACATCAATCGGCAACGACGTTGAAATTCCGTTGGGGTAGACCTCTTCATGATCCCGGCCCTCCGGCTCAAGAAATATCTGGTGGCTACTCTTATCAGCAAAGCGGACAACCTTATCCTCAATACTCGGGCAGTAACGCGGGCCTGAACTCTCAATGCTCCCGGAATAGATCGGTGAGCGGCTCAGGTTTTCACGTATAATTTCATGTGTCCGTTCTGTGGTACGGGTAATGGCACATGGAACCTGATCCTGAACCAGGCCCTCACTCTCTACCGAAAAGGGTATTGCGCGCTCTTCTCCCGGCTGAAGCTCCAGCGCGCTCCAGTCAATCGTTCTACGATCAAGCCTTGGTGGCGTTCCTGTTTTTAAGCGACCCAGACGCAGCTCTCTGTTATAGAGCTCATCTGTCAGGCCCGACACAGCTGCATCGCCTACCCGGCCAGCAGGGAACTGCCTCTCCCCCACATGAACCATGCCACCCAGAAATGTTCCGGTGGTTAAAATCAGCGCTGCCGCCTCATGCACCACTCCAAACTCATCGATTACTCCTGTTACCTGATCACCATCGAAGGTCAACTCGCTGATTGTTCCCTGATGCAGAAAGAGGCCGGGAGCAGCATCGAGAACAGATCGCATATAGATATGGTAGAGACGTCGATCACACTGGGCGCGGGTTGCCTGAACTGCGGGGCCTTTTCGCTGATTAAGGACGCGGTACTGAATAGCAGACCGGTCGGCAACCAGCCCCATGGCTCCACCCAGCGCATCAACCTCCCGCACAAGATGCCCCTTGCCTACCCCACCAATGGCCGGGTTGCATGACATCTTTGCAATGGTATCCAGATTCTGGGTTATCAGGCGCACGCGCGCTCCCCGGCGCGCTGCCGCCAGAGCCGCCTCACAGCCTGCATGCCCGGCACCCACCACCAGTACATCAACCGGCCCGTCGGGATGTTTCACGTGAAACATGTTGTTCTGTTTTGAAGTCATAGGACGAAGCAGGTTACGTATCTCCGGAGATGAAATCCAGAAATGAGGTGAAGAAACCGCTATTATTTTATTAGATAACTACATCTTGTGGTTAATGAATAAAATAACACATCCGGTTGTATTACATATAAAAAAGGGAGGCCAAAGCCTCCCTTGATCAGAGCAATGAAGCCGGATCAGGAAGCTGAGCGCTTCTTCTCCAGCATCTCATGAATAATCGGTGCCAGAATCAGCTCCATCGCCAGTAGCATCTTGCTTGATGGGACAACGATCGTATTACGACGGGACATAAATGAGCCGCTCAGCATAGATAGCAGATATGGAAATTCCACACCGAACTTCTGAGGGTTGCGAATACGGATGACCATCAGGCTCTCATCCGGTGTTGGAACATCACGCGCCACGAATGGATTGGATGTATCAACCAGAGGCACACGCTGGAAATTGATATCGGTGTATGTGAACTGAGGGGTGATGAAATGCACATAGTCATGCATGCGGGACAGAATGTTATCCACCACAGCTTCCGTTGAATAACCGCGCATCGCAGAATCACGATGAATTTTCTGAATCCACTCGATATTCACGACAGGCACGATGCCCATGGAGAGGTCAGTATAGGGCCGAACCTCTTCTACTCCGCCATGCAGGCCTTCGTAAAAGAGAAAGTCCGAACCTTCGCCCACATCACGCCAATCGGTAAAAAGGCCCGACTCTACACCATAAAGCTCGGCTTCCTCGTCATCATGCACATAAGTCCGGGCCTTACCAAGGCCGGTGTCTCCATAGGACTTGAACAGCTCTGCGATTTTATCAAACAGGTTGGCTTCATCCGAGAAGTGGCTCAGGCGTTTTCCAGCAGCCTCAAACTCTTTGGCCTTCTCTTTGAATTCAATGCGGCCATAGCGGTGGAAACAGTCACCCTCTACAATTGCAGCAGTAATCTGCTCACGATGAAAGATGTGCTCCAAGGCAACTTTGGCAGTACTGGTGCCCGCACCGGAAGAGCCGGTTACGGAAATGACAGGATGCTTAATAGACATATATCCCCCTAAATGGTTATGGCTTCATACATGTGGGAGTGAATATGCAGACCGCAACCCTCTCCCGTTCATATCAATTTTTGAGATGAGGCTGGATTATGACTGTTCCGGGCATGTTTATTCAAGGAAAAATAGCCGGAATCACTACTTTCCAATACAGAATTCGGAAAAAACACGGTCAAGTATCAGCTCAACATCACCAATGCCAAGAACCTCGCCCAACGATGTCCACGCCCTTCGCCACTCCAGTGCCACCAGGTCAAGATGCTCTTCCGGACCAAGCATTTTCAACCCGTTCTCTATATGTTCCAGGGTGCTCTGAAGAGCCAGTCTGTGCCGGGCACGGGTCACCATAACCCCCTCTTCACCGGCAGCAACTTCCCCAAGCAATTCACCCAAACAATCCCTCAACTGCTCAAGACCACTCCCATCTTTTGCTGAGATGTAGAGAAAGTCATCACCCACATGTTCATGCATCAAATCTGTTTTGTTCATCAGTTTGATATCAGCTGCATAATCACACGGCCATGTATCAGACCTGCCCGCATCGGCAATAAACAGAACGATGTCGGCATCTCCCGCGGTTACCCGGGCCCTGCGCACACCCTCCTGCTCAATAAGATCCTCACTGATCCGCATGCCCGCCGTGTCCGCAAGCCGAACAGGAATGCCGTGCACCTCGAAATCAACCTCGAGAACATCACGGGTGGTGCCCGGAACATCACTCACAATGGCACGGTCTCTGCCCGCCAGGGCATTCAAAAGGCTTGATTTGCCCACATTGGGCGCACCGATAATGGCAACGGTTGCACCATCAAACAGTCTCTCCCCCAGTGGAGCTGTGGAAAGCCACTGCTTGAGCGGCTCAATCAACTCCCGGGCAACATCCCTGCGAATGGTATCAAAAAGAAAAGCGGGAACCTCCTCCTCCGGAAAATCGAGGCACGCCTCAACGTGGGCCACAGCTCCTGTTAGCTGATACATTAGGGCCTCAATCTTTGAACCAAACTCTCCCTGAAGGTGCCGCTGAGCCTGTTTTGCAGCCCGCAGGGTGGTGGCATCAATACAGGCGATAACCGCTTCCGCCTGGGCGAGGTCAATCCTGCCGTTTTCCACTGCTCTTGGGGTAAATTCTCCCGGCTTGGCAGGTATGGCGCCCAGTTCAAAAACCCGGTTCAGCAGGGCTCTCAAAAGAACAGGGCTTCCATGCGCCTGAAGCTCGATAACATCGTCTCCGGTATAGGAGTTGGGTGCCTGAAAGTAGATAAGGATGCCGGCATCGATCAATGAACCATCGGCATCATGCCAATGGCTAAGCCGCGCCTCTCCCGGAGTCGGCCGGTTTTCTGATCGGGTGAGCTTTTCGATGATCTCCAGTGCTGCAGTGCCGGAAATGCGGATAATGCCAACACCGCCACGCCCGGCTGGTGTGGCGATGGCAGCAATCGTGCTCATGCCGGTGTTGCCGTTGTCAGTTAATCAACACCCATGTTCTTCATCACCAGACGCTGCTGAACAATGGCCAGGATGTTGTTAACCACCCAGTAAAGCACCAGACCGGCCGGGAAGAAGAGGAACATCACGGTAAAGAGTGCCGGCAGGAATGACATGAGTTTCGCCTGCATGGGATCAATCGGCTGCGGATTCAACTTCTGCTGAATATACATGGAGGCGCCCATCAGCAGAGGAAGAACAAAATAGGGGTCCTGAACCGACAGATCCTGAATCCAGCCCATAAATGGAGCCTGACGCATCTCAATAGACATTAACAGAACCTTATAGAGAGCAAAAAAGACCGGAATTTGAATAATAATCGGCAGGCAGCCACCCAGTGGATTAACCTTGTTCTTCTTGTAAAGCGCCATCATCTCCTGACCAAGCTGCTGGCGATCATCCCCATACCGATCCTGTAATCGCTTCTGTTCCGGCTGCAGCTTGCGCATCGCCGCCATCGACTCATAGGACTTCTGGGTCGGATAATAGAAGATGATCTTGATACCGATTACCAGCAGGATGATACAGACACCATAGTTCGGAAAATATTTATAGAGCCAGCTTAAGGCATCATGCAGTGGCTTGGAGATGAAGGCGAACCAGCCATAATCAATGCTTCTCTCAAGGCCTACACCTGGTTCCTGTAACAGGGGTATCAACTTTGGCCCAATAAACACGCTGGACTCAAAAACAGCCGTTGATCCCTCCATGACGCCATCATCAATCATGCCTGACTGATAGGAGCGCCCGTCTCCCTTATAGTAGTAACGGTAATCACGCTTCTGATTGCCATACATGGCCGTTATAAAGTAACGGCTCATTGTGCCCGTCCAGCCTCCGGTGGCAGCCAGGCGAACGGTTCCGCTTTCATCCAGATCGTCATAAGACTCTTGCTGTAGTATGTCATCCATCAGACCAACCGGGCCTGCATGCTCATAAAAATTGGAGACATCATGGTCCGGATAACGTTCAACCACCTGGCGAAACAGCTTGGTATCGGCGCCATTCTGAACACGATCATTCATACTGATAATATAGGAGTCCGGCGTTAGCGTGATGATTCGATCCCACAGCCTGCCATCAGTCAGAGCTGCCCGGAGCACCACCCTGTCAGCTCCATTCACGCTCTCTTTGGAAACCAGCTTAAATGGAGACACCCCCTTCTCCCCCATAATGCCAACACTCAGATATGAGGCACGGGGATCATCCTCACCCAGTACCGGAACCAATGCTGCGCCCTTTTCCAGACCCTCTCTGTATTGATTCAGTGTGGCACTGACAACCCTGCCTTTTTCATCAACACTCAGCTTGAGCAGGTTGTTGCCAAAGGTAATCACATTGTCATTCATCGCTGTTGTCTTCAGGGGTGGAGAAGAGGGCTCGCCGGGAGCGGAGGGATAGACATCTTCGGGTTCAGGCCTCGGGTCCGGGGCAGCCACATTCTCAGCAGCAGGGGCAACCGCTGCACTGTTTTCACTGCTTGCAATTGGCCCGGTGTTCTCTGCCGGAGGGAAAAGCATCCCCCAGCCCAGCAAAATCAACATGGATAAGGCAAACGCCAGAATCAGATTGCGTTGTTCCATGATATCAAACTCCTTCAGCGACAGACAGACACATTTACAAGATTATGGTACCGGGTCACAACCACCTTTGGAAAAGGGGTGGCAGCTACACAGGCGGCGGAACGCTAACCATCCTCCACGGATTACGCCATATCGTTCTATCGCTTCAATGGCATATTCTGAACAGGTTGGGGTATAAATACAGCGTGGAGGCAACAATGGGGAGATAAAATAGCGGTAGAAACGAACCAGTCCGATAGCGAAATACTTCATG
>JAIPJD010000024.1 GCA_021734365.1 Mariprofundaceae bacterium
CAACCGGTTGCTGACTGAGCCACCAAAAAAAGGTCGTGGCAAAAAGCATCCGAGAGCGCTGATTATCGCGCCGACGCGCGAACTGGTGGTTCAGATCTCCGATGATGCAAAAAACCTGATCAAGTATACTGATTTGAGGCTGCACACCGTCTATGGCGGCGTTGATTATGAGAAACAGCGTCTGGCCTTTGATGATGGGGTCGACATCCTGATTGGTACGCCTGGGCGATTGATCGACTATCTGAAAAAGAGTTGTTACTCGCTGAGCCTCTGTGAGATGCTGGTGATTGATGAAGCGGACCGCATGTTCGATCTTGGTTTTATCAAGGATCTCCGTTTTATGATGCGCCGACTTCCCAAATACAATGAACGCCAGTCGTTGATGTTTTCAGCAACGCTCTCGCACCGGGTGCTGGAGCTTGCCTATGATCACATGAATGATCCGGTGAAGCTACGTGCTGAAGAGGGGAGCCTTACAGCCGATGGTATCGTGGAGTCAATGTATCACACCTCGATGGAGGAGAAGTTTCCGCTGCTGGTTCACATTTTGCGTGAGCAGAATGTCGAGCGTGGCATGATCTTCATTAATCAGAAACGAACCGGTGAAAAGGTGGCCCGGAACCTGGCCCGCTACGGCTTTGGTGTCGGTATTCTTTCCGGCGATGTACGCCAGAAGAAGCGGATGCGGATTCTGGAAGATTTCACTGCTGGCAAACTGCAGCTGCTGGTGGCTACCGATGTTGCCAGTCGCGGCCTGCATATTGATGATGTTACACACGTCTTTAACTACGACCTGCCGGATGATGCCGAGAACTATGTGCACAGGATTGGCCGTACCGCACGTGCCGGGGCAAAAGGCACAGCCATCTCTTTTGCCTGCGAGCACTTCTGCTTTGGCGTGCCGGATATTGAAGCTTACATCAAGCGCCCGATTCCTCTAAAGCGTATTGAACTTGAATGGCTTGATATTGGTAAGCCTACTGCTCCCGAAGCCGTTGCTGAGGGGCTGGGCAAGGAAGATCGTGAGCAGCCTCGTCCTGGTGACGGCAGAGGTAAGCCAAGGCGCCCGGGCGGCGGCAACAACCGCAATCGCGGGCGCAGGTGACCACCTAAGTCTTCATTGCGCCCCTTAGCGGGGCCGCTGTCCTGGAGCGGCAAATCTCCACGCTGACACCCTCCGTACATGGACGAATAAACCTGTTCATTTCTTTGCTTGCCCAAAGAAACGAACCAAAGAAAGGGCACCCGCATCTGCCGGCCCTTCGGGTTCCCTCGACTACACACGAAAAATGGGCGCGACGTTGCTGCTTTATCCCATTTTTCATGTTTGCCTCGGCAGCCAGCTGAACGGGGAGCGGAACCATAACAAAGCCACCCATTCCGCTCATGTATATATTTCAGGGCCCCTTCTATTGCACAACAAACCGGCATGTCAGTCTTTTCCGGATCAAGTCGTTATCTGAACTTTAAACCACAGTTCCACAACCCGTTTCCCGGTGAGGTGATCCAGCCGCCTTACATTCTGAAGAATTGCCGGTTAAGGTTGAGTGATTGGGGATGTTGACCCGGGGAGGGGAGATGATCGCTCGGACAGTTCTATGTTTTGTGTGCCTGTTGGCATCTTTCTCTGCCTGGGCGGGGGAGCTAAGTCTTGCGCGGGCTGTCGAACTGGCTGTGGAGAATGCGCCTGCGATACAGGCGGCTGAGGCCGGACGCGATGCGGCAAAAGAGGATCTGATCATCGGGCGAGCGGCGCTGTTGCCTCACCTTGATCTGACCGGAAGCTACCAATATCAAACCAGTAAGACCCGTTACGACAGGTCGCAGAATATCTTCCAACCCAATCTAAAATATCGTGACAGTACCGTTGCCCTACGCATGGTGCAGCCGCTGTTCGACCTTGAGCGCTGGGCCGGTTACCGGCAGGGGGAGGTTTCAGCTGAGGCAGGCGAGATGCGGCTGAGGCTGGAGCGTCAACGGTTGATACTGGAGACGGTACAGACTTATCTGGAAGTGGTGACGGCACAATCGGCACTGCGTGCTGCCAGAGCCAAAGAGGAGGCCGCTGAGAGGCTTGCCCTGCAGGCGGAGGCCGTGTTTGAGGCTGGTGTTTCGGCTTTCAATGAACGGCTGGATGCTGATTCCCGTCGTGATCTGGCACGTGCCGAGCGGCTGCTGGCTGAAAACAACCTGGATCAGGCAACAGAGCGTCTTGATTCGTTGACAGGGGTTATGGCGGCAAAGGTGTCACCACCAGCCATATTCAGCGAGTTGTCAGCATCTCTGCCGGAGCAGTCCGAAGTCTGGGAGCTTCGTGCGGCAGAAGAAGCACTCTCCGTGCGTCTTGCCCGCCTGCAGTTCCGTACGGCCGAAGAGGAGGAGACGAAGGCATGGGGAAGCGGCATGCCAAAGGTGGAAGGGTTTGCATCAATTCAGGGCAACCGTGCCACCTCAGGGCAGTTGGGAACCGGCACCCGTGCCCGTGATGAGGCAGTTGGTGTGCAGGTAACGCTTCCCCTGTTCTCAGGTGGTGGTGACTGGGCGCAGCTGAGGAAGAGCAAAAAAGCGGCGTTACAGACAGCGTTTGCACTACAGGATGACATTCGTCTGGCACGGCTTACTGCCCGGCAGGCATTTCTGGGTTATTCAGCTTCTATCTTACAACTTCATGCCATGCAAAAGGCAATTGTTTCCGTCAAAGAAGCAGCAGATGCGGCACGCATGGGGCATGAGGTGGGTCTGCGCACCATGACCGAAGTGCTCGATGCCGATGAGCGCCGCTTTGAGGCGGAGAAGAACCTTGCAGAGGCGGAGGCACAACTTGTGTTTGCCGAGCTACAGCTCAAATCCAGTGTCGGTGTGCTGGATACAGAACCGCTACCGGAAGTGTTTGGTGCAGGCCTGAAAAGCCCGTAACGCATGCGTGAGAAGATAGAGATCTTATATGTAATTTAACTGCTCCATGTTATCTGCGAGATGGCTGTTTACCGGGTTGATACGAAGTGCGCTGTTTTGGAAAAAGGTTCCAGAGTTGTTCCTCATCGATCCTGTCATATTCCCCGGAGTTCAATCCATCCAGAGTGATTGGGCCGATGGCGTAACGAATAAGTCTGAGGGTTGGAAAGCCAACGGCAGCAGTCATCCGCCGCACCTGGCGGTTACGGCCTTCGGCGATTGCCAGTTCAATCCATGAGGTGGGAATCTCTGCCCGGGTTCGGATTGGCGGGTTTCGCGGCCAGAGGGATGCTGGCTCCGGAATAATCTTCGCTTCTGCCGGCCCTGTGATTCCATCTTTAAGCTCAACCCCGCGACACAGTTTTGTGATTGCATCTTCTGTGATGTTACCATCGACCTGAGCCCAATAGATTTTTTTGAGTTTATGCTCAGGGTGAGAGATACGGTTCTGGAGCTGACCATCCGTTGTTAACAGCAGGAGTCCTTCACTATCACGATCAAGACGACCGGCAGGGTAGACACCGGCAACAGAGATAAAGTCAGCCAGTGTCCGGCGACCTGTGGCATCGGTGAACTGGGTCAAAACCTGATAGGGCTTATTAAAGCGGAGTGTGGTCATGGATGGGCCAGGAAGGCCGGTCAAACACGGGCCTGTCGGAGTAATTTATCGTTCCCATGTGAAGGCAGGTTTTCCCGGGGGTTCAGGCTGTTTATCCGCACGTTGTTTAAGTGATATGCCTGTAAGAAAGTTGCGTAACACCTGATCCAGGCAGGCACGATAGTGTTTATGATCCGGCTTACGAAAAAATGCACTGAGTTCAGCTTTTCCCAGGCGTCTACCAGCCAGCGTGATAATTTCTATGATCTCATCATCCTTAAGATTGAGCGCAATCCTCAGTTTCCGGAACACAATATTATTGTTCAAATGCTTTTCCGGCTTGGGCTGCAGCCCCTCCCTCCTGCCACGTTTGTCGTTAATCAAACCGTTGAGGAAAGTCGCCAGCTCACTGTGACCAAGTTCAACAAGTGCAGGGTCATCATCTTTTTTTAACCATGCACTGACCTGCTCACGAGTGACGTCGAGATCAGCTGCGCCAAACAGCACGATCATCTTTGAATCGTCAAAGTCGAAGGCGTAGCGGATACGGCGTAAGATATCGTTATTGGTCATAAATATACCCTGCTCCGTTACCGATAGATAATGGCCTTACCCTGCCGGCACAAACTCCGATGGATGCTGATTGGCCATGTGTTCATAGGTGGCCCAGCGCAGGTCAACCGCCTCCTGAGCCAGCTTCATCAGACGCTCGGCTTCTTCAGGGTTGGTCTTCTGCAGCAGTTTATACCGCTGCTCGGTGTAGGCGTAATCAGCCACTTTCATCGTCGGTTTTGGAGAGTCGAGTACAAACGGTTTCTTACCCGCCTGTCTAAGCGCCGGATTGTAGCGGATCAGCGGCCAGTAGCCGGAGGCCACCGCCATATCCTGCTGACGCAGCCCCTGGGTCATATCGATACCGTGTGCAATACAGTGGCTGTAAGCCAGAATGATCGATGGGCCGGGATAATCCTCCGCCTCACGCATTGCCAACAGGGTCTGCTGTGGATTCCCTCCCATCGCGATACGTGCCACATAGACGTTGCCGTAGGATATCGCCTGCAACGCCAGATCCTTTTTGCCTACTGCCTTGCCGGCAGATGCAAACTTGGCAGTTGCAGCGATGGGCGTGGATTTTGAGGCCTGACCACCGGTGTTGGAGTAAACCTCGGTATCAAGCACCAGTACGTTGATGTTACGGCCCGATGCCAGCGCATGATCCAGACCTGATGAGCCGATATCGTAGGCCCATCCATCACCACCGACCAGCCATACGCTGCGGCGAACCAGATGATCAACAATGCTGAGCAGATTTTTCGCTTTGGGATCATCAAGCTTCTTCAGTTTTCTTTTCAGTAGCTCCACACGTTCACGCTGCTTGCCGATTTCAGAACCGATACGCTGCTCTGAATGAATCAATGCGTTGATCAGTTCGTCATCACCCAGCTGTGGTGCCAGCTCCTGTAGAGTCTGCTTTGCCATATGTGTGTGATGATCGGCTGCCAGGCGCATTCCCAGGCCAAACTCGGCGTTATCTTCAAACAGCGAGTTGGACCATGCAGGGCCCCGGCCATCTTCGTTTATGGTCCATGGCGTGGATGGCAGATTACCACCATAAATGGAGGAGCAGCCGGTCGCATTCGCTACCAGCAGGCGTGGCCCGAACAGTTGGGTCAACAGACGGACATACGGTGTTTCACCACAACCGGAACATGCGCCGGAGAACTCAAATAGCGGTTCAAGGAACTGGGTGCCGCGCACCGATGAGTAATCAATGGTGTCACGATCATTGACCGGCAATGTTTCAAAAAACGCCACATCCTGCCTGCTCTTCTCAAGGATTGGAGCCTTGGCCGTCATATTGATCGCCTTGCGGCTCTTATCTTCAGGATCAAATGCCGGACAAGCGTTCACGCACATTTCACAGCCGGTACAATCTTCAGCATATATCTGCAGTGTGTAACGGGTTTCCGGGAATCCGCGTGCCGCCACCTCGGTGGATGGGAAATCCTCATGTGCACCCTCAAGCAGGGCCTCATTATAGAACTTGGCGCGAATCACGCTGTGCGGGCAGACATAACTGCAGTTACCGCACTGGATACAGAGATCAGATTCCCACAACGGGATGAAATCGGAAATGTTACGTTTCTCCCATTGTGCAGTACCACTTGGATAGGTTCCATCCACTGGAAGCATACTGACAGGCAGGTCATCGCCATGACCAGCCAGCATGGGAGCAGTCACCTCCTGCACAAATTGAGGGGCATGTGCAGGTACCATGGCAGCCATGCTGCGGGTACTGCTGGCTTTGGCTGGCACGTCCACCTGATAGAGGTGATCAAGTGATGCGTCCACCGCCTTGAAGTTGAGCTGAACAATCTCTGCGCCCTTCTTGGCATAGGTTTTCTCAATGGCCTTTTTAATCTGGGCGATCGCCTCATCTTTCGGCAGTACGCCGGAGAGGGCAAAGAAGCAGGTCTGCATGATGGTGTTGATACGTCGCCCCATACCTGCATCGCGGGCCACAGTGGAGGCATCAATCACATAGAACTGAATCCCTTTGTCGATAATCTGCTGTTGAACAGGCTGTGGCAGCTTACCCCAGACCTCATCGGCAGCAATCGGACTGTTGAGCAGGAACACTGCCTTGTGTGCCGCCCAGCGCAGCATATCGACCTGATCAATGAAATTGAATTTATGGCAGGCGATAAAGTTGGCTGACTCAATCAGGTAGGGGGCATGGATCGGATCAGGGCCGAAACGGAGGTGAGATACGGTCTGTGAGCCCGCCTTTTTGGAGTCATAAACAAAGTAACCCTGACAGTGCAGTGGTGTGTTCTCGCCGATGATCTTGATGCTGTTCTTGTTGGCCGAAACGGTTCCATCGGAACCAAGGCCGAAGAAGAGGGCCCGGGTCACATTTTCAGGCTCAATGTTGAAGCCCGGGTCATAAGCAAGACTGGTGTGTGTCACATCATCGTTAATGCCAATGGTGAAGTGGTTTTTTGGTTTTTCCTGAGACAGCTCATCATAGACTGCTTTCACCATGGCAGGTGTAAACTCTTTCGAGGAGAGGCCGTAACGGCCACCGACGATCCTCGGCAGGCTGTCGATTTCACCCTGAGAGTAGGCTTCGGCGAGCGCTGTAATCACATCCTGATAGAGTGGTTCGCCGGCAGATCCCGGCTCTTTGGTGCGATCCAGTACAGCCACGGACTTCACACTCTCTGGTATCGCTTCAACAAGATGCTTCATGCTGAAGGGGCGGAACAGTCGAACATTAATCACACCCAGTTTTGCCCCCTGGGCGTTCAGTACTTTGATGGTCTCTTCAATGGCCTGTACGGCAGAACCCATCACCACAATCACCTGTTCGGCATCTTCGGCGCCATAATAATCGAACAGCCTGTACTGGCGGCCGGTCAATCTGGCCTGTTCATCCATCGTCTCCTGAATAATCCCCGGTACGGCATCATAGAAGGCGTTGGAGCTTTCACGCCCCTGAAAGTAGACATCCGGATTCTGTGCGGTCCCCCGGATAAATGGGTTGTCGGGGTTCAAAGCGCGTTCACGATGCGCATAAACCAGTTCATCACTGATCATGGCACGGATATGTTCATCCGGAATCAGACTGATTTTATTCACTTCGTGTGAGGTGCGGAAGCCATCAAAGAAGTTAATGAAAGGCACACGCGCTTTCAGCGTTGCGGCATGGCAGATCAGTGCGGAATCGTGTGCTTCCTGCACTGAACAGGAGGCCAGCATGGCAAAGCCGGTGGTTCGGGCCGCCATCACATCCTGATGGTCACCGAAGATGGAGAGCGCCTGTGCTGCCAGCGATCGTGCTGCCACGTGGAACACGGTAGAAGTCAATTCACCGGCGATTTTATACATATTCGGCAGCATCAGCATCAAACCCTGTGATGCGGTGAATGTTGTAGTCAGCGCGCCGGTTTGCAGCGCACCGTGTGCCGTACCGGCAGCACCCCCTTCACTCTGCATCTCAATCACATCGGGGACCTGATTCCAGATATTCTGCATGCCGGCGGCAGACCACTGGTCACATAGTTCGGCCATGTCTGAGGACGGGGTGATCGGATAGATCGAGCAGATTTCGCTGACACGGTAGGCGATGTGCGCTACGCCAAAACCACCATCAACAGTGACTTGTTTTACCTGTTTGGCCCGGGTGCTGTTTCGTGCCTGTTTTTTTTCGTTCATCTTTTTATCCCTGCCCGGCTGCGGCGCTATTCTCTTGTACCATCTCAATGGCGTAGCACGGGCACTGCTCGTAGCAGACGGCACAACCTGTGCATTTGTCGTAGTCGTAAAGGTAGCGGTTGCCCGGGCCCAGTTTGATGATGGCATCTTCCGGACATGAGCCGTAGCAGCCATCACACTCAAAGCAGTTACCGCATGAGAGGCAGCGTTTGGCTTCAAACAGCGCCTCTTTTTCGGAGAAGCCCTGCAAAATTTCATCAAAGCTGCTGTTTCGCCTCTCCGGGGAGAGTTCACCCTGCTCCACCTGTGGTGCTTCGGTACGATACCAGAGGCGCAGTTTTTCATGATCGACAATCGGGTGTTTGTCAGCAGGAACGTAGGGCTCGTTACGCAGCCAGCCATTAATATAACGCGCTGCCTTCTTACCGTGACCGGTTGCAATGGTAACCGAGCGCTCGGATGGCACCATATCACCACCGGCAAAGATGCCTTCGACGCCGGTCATCATATGGTCGTTGATGACCACCGTACCATCCCACTCAAATTCAATGCCCTCAATGCTTTTCAGGAAGCCGGTATCGGCATCCTGGCCCACGGCCATAATCAGGGAGTCAGCTTCCAGCTCTTCAAATTTACCGGTTGGTTGTGGACGGCCTGTCTCATCAATCTCCATTACTTCAACCTTGAAGGTGGTGGCATCGATTTCTTTAATAGTCCGCAGCCAGTTGATCTTCACACCCTCTTCCATGGCCTCATCAGCCTCAAATTCGTGTGCTGCCATGTTGGCCCGGTCACGACGGTAGATGATCACCGCCTCCTCTGCACCGAGGCGCTTGGCGGTACGTGCCGCATCCATCGCCGTGTTACCGCCGCCGTAGATGGCGACTTTACGGCCCAGTTTCACATCTTCACCATTTTCAACACTGCGCAGGAAACTCACTGCATCCAGCATCTTGCCTGCATCACGGCTCGGAATATCGATCTTTTTACCCAGGTGTGCACCGATGGCGATAAAGACTGCATCAAAGCCGCCTTCGGCCTTCTCTCCCAGTACATCTTCCACCCGGTGGTTAAGGGTGATCTTCACACCCATCTCCTCAACACGTCTGATCTCCTGCTGCAGCTCTTTGCGCGGCATGCGGTATGCGGGGATGCCGAAGTGGATCATGCCGCCGGCAACAGGGCCTGCCTCGCGAATTTCCACCTCATGCCCCATGCGGGTAAGATGATAGGCGGCGGAAAGCCCGCTAGGCCCCCCGCCGATAACCAGCACTTTTTTACCATCCGGGTGTGGTATGTATTCAGGTGCCCATCCTTTCTCCATGGCCAGGTCACCCAGAAAACGCTCTACAGCGTGAATGCTCACCTCTTCATCGGTATAAGCCCGGTTACAGGCAGTCTCACACGGGTGATAGCAGACACGGCCATGAATGGCCGGAAATGGGTTGTCCTCGATCAGTTTTTGCCAGGCCGCTTTATAATTGCCCTCCTGGGCCATAGCGAGCCATGCCTGGATATCCTCACCAGCCGGGCATGCATGATTGCATGGTGGCAGAAAATCCACATAGACCGGTTTTCGTGAGCGGTGCGCACCTGTGCCGGTATCGTGCTTGGTCAGATCCAGGGTGGCTGTCATATCTTTCTTTTTCATCGTGTTGGTTCTCACTTTAAAATCACTTTGATCTCTTTGAGCACTCTTAAAAAGATGGCTGCCATCTGTTTTGCAGCGCTACGTTTGTAAATAAGTCTGCTAACTTTATATTCCCTGTTGATTTATACAATCCATATCCCTGCTGCTCTGGCGTGGCTATTGAACAGATCAGCCGCCGGCCAGTCTGGCCTTATGACCCTCCTTTTCCAGAAGAGGCAGAAGTTTTTCGCGATGTTCCCCCTGAATTTCAATGCAGGCATTCTTCACGGTTCCACCAGTGCCAAGTTGCCCTTTCAGCTTTTTTAGCAGTGCCTTCATTTCCTTTTCATCCAACGGGAGTCCATCAATGACAGATACACATTTGCCGCCCCGCCCTTTCGACTCCCGACGGATGCGAACACCCTGCTTGTTTGGAGATCTGATCGTGAGGGAAGAAGTGTTGGTGCCTTTATCTTTCCCGGACTTTTTGTGGTTATTTGCTTCCCCCATGCTCCCGGCCAGCTGGCCATGCTCCGTGGAGTAAACTATCCGATTATTCTGACCCATCTACCTGCCCCAAAAGTGGTTTCATTTTCCAGCACGCAAGCGTGTGAAACAGAGCTTTTCAAGTCACAGTCACTGCTGGCTACGCCCTTTTGGACTTTAGGGCGCAGGCGTTGAAAAATATGAATTTTTATCTTATCAGAATTGTTCGGAAAATGATAGCCATAATTAGCCATTGGTTGCTGCCGGGGTATGGCTGCGGCATAATTCGCCGCCTATCATTTCCAAATGGGGGCGCCATGGTGGCAAAGCAGAAACAGGTGAAAGCCAAAGGGCTGACACATGAGGGTCGCAACTACTCCGTAGAGACCCTGCATAAGATGCACGATATGATGCTTTACATTCGGCGTTTTGAAGAGAAGGCCGGCCAAATGTACGGCCTGAAGAAGATTGGCGGATTCTGCCATCTCTGCAATGGTCAGGAAGCGATTTGCGTTGGCATGGAAGAGGCGGCTGAACCCACCGATTATATGATGACCAGCTATCGTGATCATGGGCACATCCTGGCGCGCGGCTCTGACCCGACTGCCGTGATGGCCGAGCTTCTGGGGCGTGCCGGTGGCATCGTGGGTGGCAAGGGCGGCTCCATGCATATGTTTGATATCGAAAAAAACTTTGCGGGTGGTAACGGCATTGTCGGTGAGCAGGTTCCGATTGGCATCGGTTTTGGTTTTGCCAGCAAATACCGTGATGACAAACGTGTATCCATTACCATCATGGGTGATGGAGGCATCAACCAGGGTGCAGTCTATGAGTCATTCAATATGGCTGCCCTGTGGAAGTTGCCTGTGGTGTTTGTGATTGAAAATAATCAGTACGCGATGGGAACATCAATCAGCCGGGCCTCGGCAGAAACACACCTCTTCAAACGCGGCATCTCCTTCAAGGTGCCCGGCATGCAGGTGGACGGTATGGATGTGCTGGAAGTGGAGCGGAAGATGTCCGAAGCACTTGAACATGCACGTTCAGGCGAGGGCCCGATTATTGTTGAAATGATGACTTACCGTTATCGAGGGCACTCCATGTCAGACCCTGCAACCTATCGAACACGCGGTGAAGTGGACGAATGGCGTTCCGGACGGGATCCGATCGCACGCCTGCAGAAGCAGATGGTTGATGCAGGGCTGATGACGGAAGAGGCATTCAAGCAAAAAGATAAAGAGATCAAGAAAGAGGTCGCCTCTGTAGCGAAAGCGGCAGAAGCCCAGCCAGAGCCCGACCCTTCGGCCCTGTGGGATGATATTATTACCGATGAAATTCCAGGCGCATATCCCTACCCAAGGCAGGTGGGCTAATGGCAAAGATTACATACCGTGAAGCACTGAATCAGGCGATGTGCAATGAGATGGAGCGCGATGATCGTGTATTCCTGATGGGTGAAGAGGTCGCTGAATACAATGGTGCGTACAAAGTATCACAAGGTATGCTGGACAGGTTTGGTCCACGCCGTGTGATTGACACCCCGATTACCGAGCTCGGTTTCGCAGGCCTCGGTGTGGGCGCATCAATGGCGGGTTTGCGTCCGATTATTGAGTTTATGACATGGAATTTTGCCATACTTGCCATGGATCAGATTGTAAATGCGGCTGCTAAAATGAAATACATGACCGGTGGTCAGTATAGCTGCCCAATGGTATTTCGTGGTGCGGGCGGTGCGGCGGCACGCGTCAGCTCACAGCACTCTCAGGCACTTGAAAACTGGTATGCGAACATACCGGGATTGAAGGTGGTGATGCCATCCAATCCTGCCGATGCCAAAGGCCTGCTGGCGGCATCAATTCGTGATAATGATACCGTGATCTTTATTGAAAATGAGATAAATTATGGTGATGTGGCTGAAGTTCCTGAAGGCGAATATATTGTTCCTCTGGGCAAGGCCGATGTAAAACGTGCGGGCAGCGATGTGACACTGGTAGCACATTCACGCATGACCGGTTATGCACTGGCGGCTGCTGAAGAGCTTGCCAGGCAGGGCATTGATGCCGAAGTCATTGATCCACGCACTATTCGTCCGCTGGATGAAGCCACGATCCTCACATCGGTAGCTAAAACTAATCGTGCGGTTGTGATTGAAGAGGGCTGGCGTTTTGCCGGTATTGGGGCGGAGATTTCTGCACGCATCATGGAAAAAGGCTTTGACGATCTGGATGCACCGGTCGCGCGTGTAACAGGTAAAGATGTGCCGATGCCGTATGCCGCGAATCTGGAAACGCTGGCCTTGCCCAGTGTGGCTGAGATTGTTGAAGCTGCCCGTGCAGTCTGTAACCGGAATTAAGGAAGTAACATGCCAATTGATGTACTAATGACTCAGCTCTCGCCAACCATGACAGAAGGCAGGATCGCCCGCTGGTTGAAGAAAGAGGGTGACACGCTTTCGAGTGGTGAGGTAATGGCGGAGATCGAAACTGATAAAGCGACCATGGAGATGGAAGTTGTTGATGAGGGTCTGCTGCACAGAATTCTTTCACCTGAAGGCTCAACGGTTGCCGTTGGAGCACCTATTGCAGTGATTGCTGAAGAGGGTGAAGAGGTTGCTGCCGATTATCAGCCGACTGGTGAGGCGGCCCCGGCTGCAGAGGCAGCGCCTGTTGAAACAGCTGTGGAGGCCTCTGCACCAGCAGAACCTCTCCCCATAGCCACACCGGCCCCAGTGGTTGAACCGGCCACAGATTCGGTTGCAGATTCCAGGAGAATAAAAGCCAGCCCGCTGGCACGGCGTATGGCCAGACAGAAAGGTATTAATCTGGCAGCCATTACAGGTACGGGCCCCAAAGGGCGTATTACCAGGAGCGATGTTGAGAAGGCTGTCAAACGCGGCATCAGTCTTGGTGCGGGTTCGGCTGCAGTAGTACCACCGGCTCCGCGCCCAATGCCAGCGGGTCCG
Organism: Mariprofundaceae bacterium; assembly: GCA_021734365.1. Classification (GTDB taxonomy): domain Bacteria; phylum Pseudomonadota; class Zetaproteobacteria; order Mariprofundales; family Mariprofundaceae; genus WSZY01. The sequence goes on from JAIPJD010000024.1 coordinate 12,850, forward strand.
CTGCCATACCACGAGGACGAATTCGAGCGTGTTGAGAATTCGATGATGCGTAAGGCAATTGCCCGCCGCCTCGTCGAATCCAAACAGCAGGTGCCCCACTTCTATCTGAATGTGGATGTGGAGATGGATCGCCTGATGGATCTGCGTGCCCAGTTGAATGAAGCTGCTGACGGTGCATTCAAACTGAGCGTGAATGATTTTGTTATCAAGGCTGTTGCCAAGGCTCTGGTAGATGTGCCGGCTGCCAATGCAAGCTGGACCGATAGCGACACATTGATGCACAAGCATGCCCATGTCTCCGTGGCGGTTGCGATTGAGGGTGGTCTGATAACGCCGGTTATCAGATTTGCCGAGCAGAAAGGCATTGTCGATATCTCCAATGAAGTGAAGGAGCTGGCTGTCCGTGCCCGTGCTGGTGAGTTGAAGCCGGAAGAGTACTCCGGCGGCACTTTTTCCATCTCCAACCTTGGCATGTATGGTGTTAAACAGTTCTCTGCCATTGTGAATCCGCCTGAGGGAGCGATCCTTGCAGTGGGTGGCTCTGAGGAGCGTCCTGTGGTGAAAAACGGTGAGTTGGCCATTGCCAGAATGATGACGCTGACACTCTCCTGTGATCACCGTGTGGTGGATGGTGCAGTGGGAGCCGAGTTTCTGGCAGCACTTAAAAAACATCTCGAGACCCCGGCTTCTGTACTAATTTAAGAATGAACCACAGAGACACAAAGGCACAAAGATTATTATATATATTTCTTCTCTGTGTCTTGGTGCCTCTGTGGTTAGTTCTTCGTGAGGATTTAAATCATGCCGATTGATCTGTTTATGACCCAGCTATCCCCGACCATGACCGAGGGTAAAATCGCCCGCTGGCTGAAAAAAGAGGGCGATGAGCTTGTTTCCGGTGAAGTGATGGCGGAAATCGAAACCGATAAAGCTACCATGGAGATGGAAGTCATTGATGAGGGGATACTGCACAAAATCCTTTCACCTGAGGGCTCAATTGTACCGGTCGGGGCTCCGATTGCCGTGATTGCCGAAGAGGATGAAGAGGTGCCTGCCGATTATGAACCGGAAGGTATGGTTGCTGCTGCAGGGGAGGCTCCTGTTGCAGAAGCGGCACCGCTGGCAGCAGAGTCAGCACCTGCGGTACAGCCTGCTCCGGTTACCGCGCACGCCGCTGATGGTCAGGCAGATGAGCATGAGCTGAACCTGAAATCTGCCGGCGTTTTTAACGCCGATGGCGAATATGACGTGGTGATTATTGGTGCCGGGCCCGGTGGTTATGTGGCGGCCATTCGTGCTGCTCAGCTGGGATTCAAGGTGGCCTGTATCGAATCCACCCATCTTGGCGGCATCTGCCTGAACTGGGGCTGTATTCCGACCAAAGCGTTGTTGAGAACTGCCGAGGTGGTCAATGTCATCAAGCATCACGGTGCCGAACTGGGGCTGGGTGTTTCTGACACCAATCCCGATATTGAGCAGGCAGTGAAACGCTCACGTGGCATCTCTGACAAGCTCAACAAGGGCATCGGCTTTCTGTTTAAGAAGAACAAAATCGAGCACATTGAGGGCTTTGCCACCTTTGAGGCCGGCAACAAGCTGATGGTTGAGAAGGATGGTGAAAAGAAACAGGTCACCGCAAAACACGTGATCGTGGCCACCGGTGCCCGCGCCCGTGCCTTCCCCGGCATGGAGGTTGATGGCGAAGTGGTGATCACTTACATGAAGGCACTGGTGCCGGAGAAGCTTCCTGAGAACCTGATTGTGATTGGAAGCGGGGCCATCGGCATGGAGTTCGCTTACTTCTACAATGCCATGGGCTCAAATGTGACCGTGATTGAAGCGGCTGATCAGGTGCTGCCACTGGAGGATCATGAGATATCCAGGGTGGTGGAGCGCAGCTTCAAGAAGCAGAAGATCAAAATCATCACCGGAGCCATGGTCTCCTCTGCCAAAAATGTGAAAGGTAAGGCTGTGGTTGAATACACTGCCAAGGGCAAGGAAGAGAAGATAGAAGGTGATGTCTGCCTTGTTGCTGTCGGCGTGCTTGGAAATACAGATAAGATCGGTACAGAGAACACCTCCATGAAGGTTGAGCGCAACCAGATTGAGGTGGATGACTACTACCGTACCGATCATGCCGGCATCTATGCGATCGGTGATGTCATCGGCGCTCCGGCACTGGCACATGTGGCAAGCCATGAGGGTATTGTCTGTATCGAGGCGATTGCCGATAAAAACCCGCACCCGGTGGATTACGGCAACGTGCCGGGCTGCACCTACTGCCAGCCCCAGGTTGGCTCATGTGGTTTGACTGAAAAAGCTGCCAAAGAGGCGGGGCATGAGATCAAGGTGGGCCGCATGAGCTACGCACCGAACGGCAAGGCAATGGGACTGGCTGAAACCGAAGGTATGGTGAAGACCATCTTTGATGCCGCAACCGGTGAACTGCTGGGCGCACATATCGTCGGTGCGGAAGCGACCGAATTGATTGTTTCGCTGCAACTGGCCCGTACCCTGGAGACTACGGAGGAGGATCTGGCGCATCATATGTTCCCGCATCCGACACTCTCCGAGATGATTCATGAATCGGTGCTTGATTCGGATGGCAAGGCGATTCACATCTGACTCTTTAAGTGGCCCTTCGGGGCCATTTTTTCATCTGCTGCCTGATCAGACGTGATAGGCTATGATTGGACTAACCATGTAATCGGGGGCAATCAATGGAAACCATGATTCTGGGCTTGGCAATCTTTTTTGCGATTCATCTGCTGCCGTCTGTGCCAACGCTGCGCAATGCTCTGTTTGTAAAGCTGGGCGAGAAGCCCTACAAAGGAATCTATGCCCTGATCTCATTTGCTGGTCTTTATCTGGTTGTGACCGGTAAGGGTGAGGCCGGGTTTATTGCAGTGTGGGAGCCCCTGCCATGGAGCTATATGGTGACCAACGCCTGCATGCTGCTGGCGCTCTACTGCCTGGTTGCGATGAACATGCAATCAAACCTGAAACGTTTTACAGCACACCCGATGCTGTGGGGTATCAGCTTCTGGTCGCTCGGGCATCTCTTCACCAATGGTGATCAGGCCTCAATCGTTCTGTTTGGCTCATTTCTGGTCTATTCACTGTTTGCCATGTTTTCTGCCAACCGGCGTGGTGCGAGGCCAAAAGGTGAAAGAATACCGCTCAGGTTTGATGCCATGATCGCTGTGATCAGCACGGTCGGTTATGTTGTGCTGGCCAATCTGCACCCCTATTTCGCGGGTGTGGAACTGGTTCGATAGAAGAGCGAACAGATTTGGTAACAAAAAAGGGACTGCAGCGCAGTCCCTTTTGATCCGGTGAACAGGCGTGCTATTCGTTCCTGTCTTTGGCTTCGTTGATACGCAGTTTGCGACCACCCATATCAACACCATTAAGTTTTACAGCATCCTTCGCCCCATAGGCATCCATCTCAACAAATCCGTAACCCTTCGGACGACGGTTTGGCCCGCCGGTAACCAGACGGACATCGTGGACAGAACCATAGGGGCGGAACAGGTCTTCAACCTCCTCTTTCGTAGCGGAGAACGGCAGATTGCCGACATAGAGGGTTACAATATCGCGACCTGAATCAAAAGAGGCTGAACTGTAAAGGGCGGTTGCCACACCACCAATGATGGCACCAAGGAAAAGCCCGGTAGCAAAGAGTGAGGGGACAGGCATCAGACCTGACAGGCCGAGGATATTCTCAGCGAAGAAGCCGACAACGGCAAGAACAGCAGCGCCAATAGCCAATTTAACAAAACAGGAAAAACTCATGTTTGAAAACTCCTGAAAAAAGATATGCCAAGCATGCCAAGAATCACAACACAATGAAAACCTTTATATTTTTTATGATTCCTGTTTATGTTGTGATGATGACAGGAAAGATATTGCTTACTCTGGTTATTGTTACCGTGATGGTTCTGCTGGCTTTTTTGATGCTGATTGTCTGGTCACATATGAAACCGCCGGCGACCGGGCTGGTGGAAGGTAAGCTCCGTGCCTGCCCGGAGAAACCGAACTGCGTATGCAGCGAGAGCTACCCGAACAAGCAGGATATGCATGATATTCCACCGGTTGTGGTAAACGGTAAGGATGTCGATCTGCCCTGGAAACTGCTTAAAGATGCGGTTGTAAAGAGTGGTGGGACGGTGGTTTCGGAGACGGATAGTTATCTGCATGCGGAGTTTACATCAAAGTTTTTCCATTTTATCGATGATGTTGAGATGCGGATGGATCGGAGTGCCGGCGAGATTCATATCAGGTCGGCATCACGAATCGGTCATTCAGATCTTGGTGTCAATCGCCAGCGTATTAAACAGATATGGAGCCGTCTGGAAGCAGGGCAATGAGCCTCTGTCCATGCAGTTCTGGAAAAGAACTGACCGAATGCTGTGGTCGTTACCTTGAAGGAGAACCTGCTCCAACCAGTGAAGCTTTGATGCGCTCACGGTATTCAGCCTATGTACTTGATCAGCAGGATTATCTGCGCAGGACATGGCATCCCGACACCTGCCCTGAACATCTCGGTGGCACGGCTCTGAAATGGATCGGGCTGGAGGTTATTAGCACCGGGCATGGGTTAGAGCGCGATGAGGAAGGTGTTGTTGAGTTTATTGCCAGCTTCCGTGATGGCTCCGGAGGCAAAAAGCTTTATGAAGTCAGTCGTTTTGTTCGATTCGAAGGGAGATGGGTCTATCTGGATGGCCAGTGCAGAGTTACCGATATCGGCAGGAACGACTCCTGTCCATGTGGCAGCGGCAAAAAGTTCAAAAAGTGCTGTGGTCGGAAAGCCTGTTAAGGAAGCGCTGATTAATTCAGTGCTTCCACCCGGCCATGGAAGGCTGGCTTTAGTAAGCAAGTCAAAACTCGCACGTTTTGACTTGCGTTAAAGGCCGAGGGCAGGATGCTCCAAGGCCGTATGAAATAAAGATTTAAAAAAGCGAGTCCGATTTTCCGACCTGATTCACCACGGCAGTAACCGCTTTGTCGGAACATGAAAGGGTCACCTCTGTGTAGTCCAGCGGCATGGAGAGAGTTCCAGTGAGGTTAAAACTTCCACTGATTGCCAGTACGCCATCGGTAACGACCGAGTAGGGGATTGCTTTGCAGTTACCACTGGCCTGAATCACCAGTCGTGCCTCCCCACTGCCACTGGCGATCACACCGACAGTACCGTGATCAATGGTGTAGGTAAGTGTTTTGGCGTGGCCCGGAGTAGAAAAGAGGATCAGGCAGGCAAACAGGGCTGCAAAGTAGCGAAGCATAGGTCTCTCCATCGGAATGAATCGCAAGAGGTTACGTCCGGATTGTGACAACACCAAGACAAAGCTCTCTTATTTAGCGAATTAACAGACGATGCATTACGGCAATGCAGAGGTCCATGACAGGGATAAGGCCACCATCTTTTGCAATGTGATAGCTCTCCTCATTGATAATACCCTGCTGCAGCCATAGTGCACTGGCACCAATTTCCACAGCCTGCCGTGCCACATCCGGTGTAAATTCAGGCTTACGAAACACATCAACAATATCCACATGAACAGGGATGTGAGCAAGTGTGGGGTAGACCTTCTGACTAGGAATGGCCCCGGCCCTGGGGTGTACCGGAATCACGTTGTAACCCCGCTCAATAAGAAAAGCTGCGATCTGGTGGCTGGTACGATCCGGTTTGGGGGAGCAGCCGTAGACGGCAATGGTTTTGGCATCTTTCAGTAGTTTGGTGAGCGCTGCGTCATCAGGGTTGTTCCAGCTCATACCGGCTCCTTAACATCGTATGTTGTTGAGTCTGTAGACAACGCATATTCATTACAGCACTGAAACAGTGTAATTATTGCCGGCTTGCTAATAGACCGGCCCATGTTGTAGCGCTGCCGGAGATTCCGGTGCAATATCTTCTCCATCCGGTGAAATCTGCACTTTGTTATTATTTCTGTGGTGTGAAATGGTTCGGAAAGATCGGATGAAGGTGAACCGGTATGGAACTTGAACAGATTGCATCAATACTTGCCTTGACGATGGGCGCTGCCTGGGCAAGCGGCATCAATCTCTATGCCGCCATTTTTATGCTCGGAATGATGGGAGCGACCGGGAATATGGATCTGCCACCCGGGCTCGAAGTGCTTGAAAACCCGATAGTTTTGATGGCAGCAGGGGCGATGTATGTTGCCGAGTTTTTCGCCGACAAGATTCCCGGTATTGATAGCGGCTGGGATGCGATCCACACCTTTGTTCGCATTCCGGCAGGCGCCATGCTCGCAGCAGGTGCGGTCGGTGAGGTAGACCCGGCTGTGGCTGTTGCAGCCGGAATTCTGGGCGGCGGGTTGACTGCCATCACGCATGCAACCAAGGCGGGAACACGGGTTCTGGCCAACACATCACCGGAGCCATTTTCAAACTGGATGCTCTCAATAGGTGAGGATATTGCCGTGATTGCAGGGCTCTGGACAGCGCTGAATCATCCGCTTCTATTTCTTGCGGCGCTTACCCTCTTCCTTGTGCTGCTTGTCTGGTTTTTACCGAAGTTATGGCGTGGCATCAGCGGGCTCATCCACCGAATTGCACGGCTGTTTGTTGGGGAGAATGGTGGGGAAGGCAGTGAACGTGTGAAGCCGCCGGAAGAGAGGCCCGAGGGCGGTATCACGGCACCTGAGAAGCATCCACCCGGCTGAGCCGGGCTGCCCCTTGGCGCCAGGCAACCCGCTTCATTTTTTTGGAATGGAAGAGACCTTAAACTCAGCAACACGATAGAAGCCGGAAAAAAGAGAGCTGTTCCAGCTTTGGTGGACGGACTTGCCATGCAGGGAGGCCATTTCGTTAAGGAGGGCGGGCAGGTTGTCATGCCAGAAGCTGTTGAGAAAAGGCTCCAGAGTAGTCAGCAACCATCTGAAGGGGAGAAAGCGGTAGAGCCAGTGGCCGGTGGGAAGCGGGCCATACTCGGTAATCAACAGTGTTCCCCCGGGGG
>JAIPJD010000025.1 GCA_021734365.1 Mariprofundaceae bacterium
GCCAATATTGTCGCCATTGGTGGCATTACGGAGGAGGCCATAAATGCTGTTAAAAGCACGGGAGTGGACTCCGTTGCGGTGATTTCCGGTCTGTTTGCAGCTGATGATATTGAATCAACAGCGGGAACAATGGTTGAAACATGGAAAAGGGGTTAAACACCTCGGCAAAACCCGCCGGTCTGGCTGCATGTCTGGCCATCGGTGGTTCGGACTCATGTGCAGGAGCCGGCATTCAGGCGGATCTTCGCACATTCGCTGCATTTGGAATCAAAGGCTGCTCTGCCATCACTGCCCTGACAGCTCAAAATCCAAACACTGTATACAGGGTGGAACCTGTGCCGCTGGCACAACTGGAAGCGGAAATCCGTGCCCTGTTTGACCATTACGATATAAAAGCCGTCAAAACAGGTATGCTCTACGATGCAGAGAGGATTGAACTGGTTGTATCCCTGTTAAATGAGTTGCACGCCGACAGGCCGGTCGTTGTAGACCCGGTCATGGTCTCAAGCAGCGGTAAAAGACTGCTCGATGAGAGTGCTGTTACTGTTCTGGAGCAGAAACTCTTTCCTGTTGCATCCCTGATTACCCCCAATGTTCCGGAAGCTGAGCTGCTGCTGGGTGAAAAGGCAGGGAAAGAAACATCGGCACGGCTCTCCGGAAAGTTTTCCACTCCCGTACTGCTTAAGGGCGGACATATTCGGGGGGACAGGCTTCTTGACCAGCTCTACATCAATGGGGAAGAGATCGCTTTTCCACATGAACGGCAACCCTGGGATCAGGAAAAGGCCCATGGAACAGGCTGCCGTCTTGCATCGGCCATTGCAGCATCACTGGCTAAGGGGTCATCGCTTTCCGTATCGGTTGCAGAAGCCATTGGCTGGCTGCAAAACGGCTGATTTCATGGCTGTCTGTATGGGTTGATTTTCACTATGATAAGCGTTACCTTGTAACGTTATCAGGAGGTGGCAGATGGCACGAAAACGTTATACCGTTACAGACAGTGATCGCTGGTTTGCCTGCCGATGGATAGAGAAGAAGCTCAAAAACCCGTCCTGGCTCGGTGAACACCGTACCTATAAAGCCTCCAGAGCCTTTGAACTTATCAATGAGAGCAGTATTCACCATCCATCAGAGAGTCTGAATCGATGGTGTGAATCATGGCTCAGATCAGAGGAGTGGGAACAGCTGAAAAATGCCATTCGGGCAAGCAGAAGGCGTGCTCACAGTCCCGACACTAAAACCGTTACCTTGTCACGTAATGCATGGCTGCTGTTAAACTATGTAGCTACGAAAGAGAGCTGTACGCTTTCAGAAGCAATTGAGAGGCATCTCTCCCAAAACAGCACTAACGCTGCCTGATCAATGCGGAACGGTGCCCTCCGGCATCGCCGCAGGAACATCCTGAATCTTACCAAACCGCTCTTCATATTTTGCCACATTATCAACAAGAGCGGCTGCAATCCGCCTGGCATGAGAAGGTGAAACAATCACACGGGCATTTACTGTTCCGACAGGCGGGATTGCCATAATAAAATCGAGCACAAACTCCTCCTGAGTATGGACAACCACCATATGGTTGGCGTATGCGCCACCCTGAACATCCTGTGGCATCTGAATCTGAATCTCCTGCGGTTTCTGCTTGTCACTGTCGCTCATAACTTCCCCTTATTCATATTCCGTTTTTCAATTTCAGCCCTGGATTCCCTGTAAAGCCCCTCCAGAGCCTCAAGATCGAGTCCAGAAAGGTTAAGATCACGCTTTTCAGCCAATGTTTCAATACCCCTGAACCGTTCGGAAAACTTTCGATTGGTATGCATAAGGCTAACCTCGGCATCCAGACCGAGTTTCCTTCCAAGGTTGACCAGCGTAAAGAGCACATCACCGAATTCATCTTCAATACGTGAAATAGCAGCGCCGGATCTTACCTCAAGCGCAAGCTCAGAGAGCTCTTCCTCCATCTTTTCAATCACGTCGGCTGCCTCCTTCCAGTCAAAGCCAACCCTTGCCGCACGCTTTTGCAACTTCAGCGCATAGGCAAGAGCCGGTAGTGGGGGAATACCATCCATCAGGCTCCGGCGCTCTTTGTGTTCATCATCTTTGAGTTGTTCCCACTGCTCAAGTACATCAGATGGCCTGGCATCCCCGAAAACATGTGGATGCCGGTATATCATCTTCTGGATCAGGGACTCAAATACGTCACCAAGATTGAACTCACCGTGCTCATCTGCAATGACCGAATAGAATGCGATCTGGATCAGAAGGTCGCCAAGCTCATTCTTCAGCGATGACCAGTCACTGTGATCAACTGCCTTATCAATTGCTTCAAGCACCTCATGGGTCTCTTCAAGTGTATAGGTTCGAAGCGAGGAGAGTGTCTGCTCGTTATCCCATGGGCACTCTTCACGTAATACTTTCATAAGAGCGTCTAACTTACTGAAATAGTTATCCTGATTTAATATTCTGTCTGGCATGCATCTCTCTCATTAACTTTACATAATATCCATTATGCGACGTAATATTTGGTTTATAAGACGTGTTCATATCTGATCACAGAATCGATTCTAAGGCGTTTTTAGAATCTCCCCTAACCTGACCATTAAGAAGTGAGACAATATACACTGGTCAGATGAAGTAAAATATCTGGCAGATTGGAGATGGCTGGAAACAGCAGAAACAGAAACGTACTCACAATCAGAGTGAGCAGATGATCCGGTTATGAATTTAACAGGACAAAGCGCTGTCCAGGTGTTTGACGGAATTTATTGTCAGTGGCATCTGCCTGCTCTCTTCGATGGCATCACCCTGACGGCAACCACGCCGATTCATTTCCGCATAAACGGCATTGATCACAGCCCACTTGCGAACACACCATTCCGGAGCCAACAGCAGGTCTTCCGAGGCGGTACCGGTCAACCGGTGAACAACCCAACTGGCGGGCATGCGCTCAAGCATGTCACAGACAAGGCTGACATATTCAGGCTGGGCCAGCAGATGTATGTCCCCTTTCCGCCATTTATACGCCAGCATGGTATGACGTACCACATGCAGGGGGTGCAGTTTAATACCGTCCGTACCCACCTCCCGTACGCGGGCAAGCGTTTCCAGCATCATGCCCCTATCCTCTCCGGGCAGGCCGAGAATAAGATGGGTACAGACCTTCAACCCGCGTTTCCGGGTTGCAATCACCGTATCGCGATATTCAGCGAAACTGTGCCCCCGGTTAATACGCTCCAGTGTTTCATCATGGGCAGACTGCAGGCCATACTCCAGCCATATTTCATACCCCTGCTGTTGATACGAGGCAAGCAGGTCCAGAACTTCCCCGGCTACACAGTCAGGGCGGGTACCGATAACCAGTCCGACAACATCAGGGCATTGCAGGGCCTGCTCATAAAGAGACTGCAATTTCTCGATCGGTGCATAGGTGTTGGAATAGGCCTGAAAATAGGCCAGCACCTTCCCTGCTCCTGTTCGCTTCCTGACAATCTGCCGGCCAGCCTCGATCTGGGCATCAATGTCCGGTTCTTTCCGCTGGGTGTTGGGGTTGAAACTCACATTATTACAATAGATGCAGCCGCCCCGCCCCCTTGTTCCGTCAATATTGGGGCAGGTAAAATCGGCATTCACCGTCACCTTGTGCACTTTCACTGCAAAGCGCTGTTTCAGATAATCGCCGAAGCTGTAGATGGGGCCCGGCACGTCTATGTTTCGACCCAGACACGACCCTGACGGCCATGGTAATAGCCATTGCAGAAGGTTTCAGAGATATTGCGACCGCCAGCAACCCCCTGCAACGCCTCCTCTGCGCTGACTGCACCATCTGCAGCGGCACGAAAATGGCGGAGTGTTTCAGACATGCCGGAGGCCTGTGGAGAAATGCGCAGTGTACGTACGCCGAATCCGGCCAGCTCTGCAAGGTAATTAATTGCTGTAAACGGACGGTGCGACATAATCTGGGTGCCGTTAATGGTCGCAAAGTCATGGTCATCCAGAGTATGCATCTCAATACCATCAGGATTAAGGAAGCAGACATGCCGACACTCCTGTTTACTCAGGCCATGTGAGCGGGCGGTATAACAGCGGGCAGAGAAGGTCAGCGGCAGGTGTCCATGGGCAAAATATTCCACTTCAATATCACTCTGCCCAATCACATCGGGAATATCCTTTGCCGGAATCTCCAGAGGCAGTACGACACGCTTCGCACCGTGCCGGCACATCTGTTCCAGCATGCCGTGGCTGTAGACATTCAGATGCGGCCCGGCAACAAACTTAACCCCCAGTTGTGAAGCGACAGCAACCGAAGCCATATCATTCGCCTCAATGGCCAGATTCATCTCCCCGGCAGCAGCAGTCAGGTCACGGATAAATTGCAGTTCGCCTTCTGTCGTTGGCATGGCCAGTGTGGAGAGAACCACCTCCCTGCCCGACTCCTGCAACTGGCTGGCCAGCTTGAGCTGCCACTTGATACCGGAAATCGTACGCTTGGAGCAGACCACCTCACCCAGATAGAAAATATCCGCATCGCTCTCTTCCGTCAGCGAAAGGTAGAAATCCTGAATCTTCGCCTCCGGCCAGCCGAACAGTAGCGGTCCGACGGCAATTTTCATTGCGGGCAATGGTTCTGAATGATTCATCGCCAGTCATCCTCATAAGCACCTGTTGTGTGGGCGCCCCCCTCACTTGTGGCATTCAGGCTGGCCATCCACTCTTTTTTCGCCACATAGCCATGCGGATCACTCGCACAGACATCCACCGCTTCACGCCAGGTTGAAACCACTGAGCGGACATAATGTTTGCTGCGCTGGCGCCCTTCGATCTTCAGACCATGCACACCTGCAGCAAAAATTTCCGGCAACACTTCCAGTGTGTTCAGGCTATAAGGCGCCTCCATCACATGTCCCGTCTTACCCCCGGCTTCAAACCGGCCCTTGCACAGCGTCGGATAGGCAGCGGCTTCATCCGGTGCAAATTTATTAATAAGCATCCCATCAAGTTTTACATCCAGTGTCCCGTTTTCCTGCTCAAATCGTACTGCATGAGCCGGAGAACATACGCCATTCATGTTTGGTGAGTCACCGGTGATATAGGAGGAGAGCCAGCAACGGCCTTCGGCCATCACGCAAAGTCCACCGGAAGCGAATATTTCAATCTCCAGACTGGATTTGGAACATATTTCACGAATCGCATCCAGTGTCAGAATCCGTGGCAGAACAGCCCGTTGAATTCCGAACTCCCGCGCATAAAACTCCAGAGCCTCATAGTTACCGGCGCTGGCCTGTACGGAAAGGTGCCTGCGCAGGTTCGGATGGTTCTCTTTCGCATAGGCCAGCAGGGCAATGTCGGAGATAATGACCGCATCTGCACCCAGTTCCGATGCTATATCAATGGAGGATGTCCATGGAGAGATGTTGCGTGGGCCGGGCGATGTGTTAACCGCTACAAAGACACGTGCATTTCGGTCATGTGCGTATTGGATCCCCTCCTCCACCTCTTCACGGCTAAAATTCAGCCCCTCGAAATTACGTGCATTGGAGGCATTGCGGAAACCCAGATAGACAGTGTCACCACCCGCATCCACAGCAGCTTTCAATGCAGGCAGGTTGCCAGCCGGACAAACAAGTTCCGGCTTTCTGTAATCCGTGGTCATCAGGCGGCCTGTTTCGCGCGATCGGGCCGGTGCCGCCGCTCCAGACGCTGTTTGAGTGCCACATGCTTCTCATTCAAGCTGTGCAACTGCGTCTCAAGACTCTTTACCTTCTCAACTGGTGACAGGCCGAACCTCTCCCCGACAACAATGCCCGCACGGGCAACCTGCTGATCAAAAAATTCAACAGCATTAATTGCCTGTGTGGCCATGCGCCAAAGCATATCCGCCGTATGTTTTCCCAGCTTCAGCTCAAGTTCAGCACACAGATCAAAATCGAGATTGGCCAGAATATTTTTAAACATCAGCCCGGTAGAGGTATCCCCCGTCAGTAACAGCCGCCGGGAGAAAAACAGTGAGTCGGTATCTTCCAGGCCAAGGCAGAGTGCTGTCAGCGCCATCAAATCGCCACTAATGGTAACATCGGGCACTTCCTGTGTATGAGGTTGGATATGTATACCGAGGTGGTCAACACACATAAACAGCTCAATTTCACCATCAGGCGTGCGGAACAGAAAACGTTTGCCGGAGATCGGCTGCAGGTACTTTTGCCGGCTGGAAGTGAAAATGTGGCCGAGAAGCAACTCGAGTGTCTGTGCCTGAAGCATGCCCGGTAACAACTGCAGGAAAACTTCCGGCTGTGGCAATATTTTAAGCTTCAACATGCCAACACTCCTGATACGCAAGCCGGAACAAGCGTATTTATTTTCATCACAGCGCAAAGCAGATTAGCCCTTGAAGTGATGCTCAAGCCGAGAGCGCAGCATATAATAACAGATAGCATCCGGCAGCATTGATTTGAATCAACTGCCTGCCGTATCACCATGCCCTTCCATCCCAATTTTTGTACAAAAAACAGCCGGACTTCAAACAATATGAACAAACAGAACAGTACTGAATGCTGCGAAAAGGTACGGGTGGCCCGGAGCGGTACGACTTTTGTAAGGTATGACGGAACTTTTAGATCCGAGGCTGTTCAACCTCCGTGTTTTTTCAGGAAATCACCCAGCTTTTTATCTGCATCGACAATATGGGAAAGTAACCATTCACGTAGAAAATCGGCAAGATCCAGTTTTTCAGCCCATGATTGCTGGAGATGGTAGGATTCCAGTTCATGCTGTGTTTCCAGCACACCCTCAATCTGGCGAAGTAGAATATCGTGCAGTGTTTTGTGACCCTCGTAGTCCGGGTAGTCATGCTGCTGCATAAACGTTTCCTCGGTTTGAAAGTGCACTCTGGTCTGATCTATCAGGCAGGAAAGTGTCTTATCAATCGCTACCGGAGAGCCGTGGCTCATCAAAATATCGTGCAACTTATTCAGCGTAGAAAACAGAGCATCGTGCTGCTTATCCAGTCTATCAATACCCAGCAGAAAATCATCAGACCAGGGGCAGAAAGGAGTTGATTCATCCTGAGGCATAATCAGTGGGCTTTTTCCTTGTTTGAATTCGTTGATCGAACCTGACATGATTGAATCAGACATTTTTAACATATTAATACTTCACCTTAGTTCATTGACCTGGATCAAGAATCTACATATATTCTTTTCCACTTGCAATTTTACCTGAAACACTTTCAGATTCGCGTTGTCACCTTCGCGCTATGAAGGGAGTTTCTAAAGCGGAAGGAGATACGCGTAGATGCGTGATGAGTTAACCTATCAGGTCCTTAAGACCATTCCACTGTTCAAGGAAATAGATGAATCCAATCTAAAACTTATCATTGACCATGCACGGTTTGTCAATCTGGAAAAGGGCGGATTCGTATTCCACAAGGGGGATGCGTGCCAGGGATTTTACGTTGTAATTCATGGAAGCCTTAAAATATCATTTATATCCATGGAGGGGAAAGAGCATGTAGTCAGGATTGTAGGGCCGGGCCAGAGCTTTGCTGAAGCTGCAATGTTTCTGAACAAGCCATTTCCGGCAACTGTCCAGGCCATGTCACAGGTCAATACACTCTTCATACCCAGAGAGCTGGTCTTTCAATGCATCACCCAGGACCCCAGCTTTGCTTTTAGCATGCTCGGCGGATTGAGCCGGCGCGTACACCTTCTGGCAGCAGGATTGGAGTCCCTTACCCTGAATTCAAGCCAACAACGGGTCATCGGCTATCTGTTGCAGCAGCAACATGCGGAAGATGGCAGTAGCGGCAGGAAAAATGTTAATCTTCCAGCAAATAAAGCCACGATTGCATCGCATCTGAACCTGGCACCGGAGACCCTGTCGAGGGTCTTGCAACAGCTTAGTGAAAGCGGATTGATCAGTGTAGAGGGTAAGGTTATCTGCATCCTGGATGAGGAAAAACTGCGCGAATTTTAATATGTGCGGGGCACTGGCCATGATGGAGAAAAACTGAACTTCTTTGTGCTGCAGACGAACCGTTAGCAGGTCTAAATATAAAAACAGGGAGCCACCAGTAATGGTGGCTCCCTGTTTTTTTCACATATGACTTTTATTGGTACTCCCAAGGGGAATCGAACCCCTGTTTCCGGCGTGAGAGGCCAGCGTCCTAACCGCTAGACGATGGGAGCCTTTGAAAGGCCGCGCAGTGTAACCGCACTGTTCATTTTCCGTCAATGGCCACCAGCATATTGATGCTTTTCATCAGACTCTCACCATCAAGCTGCTGTTTCACAAGATAGGCATCCGCACCCGCTTCAAGACCACGCATTCTGTCCTCAGCGCTTTCACGTGTAGAGATGATAAGAATGGGAATATCTTCATATCTGGTCTGGTTACGTATGCGGCGAACAAGGCCAAAGCCATCAAGGCGAGGCATTTCAAGGTCGGTAATCACCATGTCGTAGCTCTCTGCATCAAGCTTGGCTAATGCATCAAGTCCGTCAATGGCTGTATCAACATCGAACCCGATACTTTCGAGGATTCCCTGTTCAATCTTGCGTGCAATCAATGAGTCATCAACCAGAAGCACACTCAGGTTAAGCCTCTCCTGCTCCTCAATGACAATATTCAGGTTATCGTCCGGTGAAGTCCGCCCCATCTCCTTAATTCCGTACGGTTCAAGAAGAAGCAGAACGGATCCATCGGCTGCAATCGTGTTCCCCATCAAGCCCTGGGGCTGATAGCGTTTAATATATGGATCCAGATCACGGACCACGGTTTCACGATCATCCAGAAGCTCGTCGATCACAATACCAACAAAGCCCTCGATATGCTCTGAAATAAGCACATATGGGTAATCAGATAGTGCGCTATGATCTCTTGTCATCATACGTCTCAAGTCCACAACCGGAACCAGATGATTACCATATCGGATAAAATCTTTACCGCCGGCACCCTTCTCCAACATCTGTTTTTTCAGTGGAACCACCTGTTCGATCATATGCGTCAACATACCGAACTGTTGATCACCCATCCTGAACAGAAGCGCATGCTGCACAGCAATACGTACCGGCAGTGAAAGAATAAAACGGGTTCCCTCCCCTACCCTGGTATGAATTCGTATGGAGCCGGTCAGCCGGCGTATAGTGTCCTGAACCACATTCAGGCCGATACCACGTCCTGCCAGATCATCCACATTACCATGGGTAGAAAACCCCGGCCGGAAAATCATCTCCAGAATTTCGGCAGAATCCATTGCATCAGCCTCTACCTGCGTGGTCACACCCCGTTTTACTGCTGAGCGTTTCACGACTTCACTATCAATACCGCGGCCGTCATCAACGACTTCGATACGAACTTCATTTCCATTCTGTTTGGCGATAATGGTAATTTGCCCATCTTCGGGCTTGCCCGCACTCCCGCGCTCTTCAGGGGACTCAATACCGTGGGCTACAGCATTATTCAGCAGATGCACCATCGGCTCGACCAGTGTCTCGGCAACACCCTGATCAATCTCGACACTCTCACCGGTAATCTGAAGATTTACCTTTTTATCGGCACGTACGGCTACATCACGAATAGCACGTGGAAATGTTGAAAAGATGCTGTCCAAAGGCCTGAGCATCAGTGAAAGAACCTGATCCCGGAGATCTTTAAGCATAATTCCGCTCCGGAGCTGCCCATGCCTGTACTCATCAACAAAGTATCTGCTCTTGCGCACATGGCCGGCAATGGCGTCATCCAGGCTGCGTATAGATGCTTCCAATCTGTTCTCATTTTCAGTTGAAAGCTCTGCTTTAAACGCTTGCCATTCACGCCTTAGTGCGCGCATCTCCAGATGCAGTGACTGTACAACACTTTCAACTGATTCGCCCCGGGACTGCTCGGTACCCAGTTCAACAACATGGTTCGAGAGCTCTTCCAGACGTTCAGCATCAACCCTGAGAAAACGGCCTGAACTCTTTCTCTGGCCGGTTGCCTTCATCCTGATTTGAGAAACATCCGGTCTGAAATCATCCAGTCCGCCGCTATCTGCTTCAGGCAAGGGTGTCAGTGAGACACTCTCAAAGCTCTCCTCTGCTTCATCTGCTGCCTCCTTAACCGGAGAGCCCTCTTCTACGGATACATCTTCTCCGGCAGAGGGCTCTTCAGACAGCGCCTCCGGAAGATCGCCGGGCTCATCAAAAACGGGGCCAGCCCTCTCTTTTCGCCCTTCCTTCCACGCTGCTGCTTCATCAGCTCCAATAATAAACCCTGAGGACGCAATATCGGCCCTCTCTTTTTCGACCTCCGGAGCTGTCTCTGCACCCTCGCCTGCAGCTGCCTGGATTGACTCAATGATCTGATTGTAGGATTTACGAAGCCTGTCCGGCTCAAGAAGTTCATTGCCGTCAGGGTCTTTGAGCCGGTTCTCCAGCTTGTCATGCAGGTCAAAAAGGAACTGAATCATCGCCGGGGTACGCCACTCCGGATGTTCAATCAGTTGCTCAATGGCATCCTCGAAAAGGTGCCCAACGCCACCGACATCATTAACACCCAGCATGAGGGCTGAACCTTTAATCGTGTGTGCATCACGCCGAAGGTCTACAAACTCATTGTCACCCAGCTTGCCGGACTCGAAATTAACCAGATGCTGGTTAATTGAGGACAGACGCTCTCTTGCCTCATCAAAGAATGAGGTAAGAAAGCTGGATAGATCGAAGCCGGACAATGCCTACTCGCTTCGTGCTATACCAGATTCTTCAGTGTTTCTGCAGAGTCATTCAGGCGCTGGGATGTTTCGCGAGACTTCTGCATCTGTACCGCCTGATCCTGTAACAGATCAGAAATCTGACGCATCGTAAGCATAAACTCCCGACTGCTCTCGTCCTGCCGACCTGTTGCCTGTGAAATGGCACGGACAGCCTGGCTGGTCTTTGCAGACATGGCCTGCATCTTCTCCAGAGCCAGACTTGCACGCTGTGCGATTTCCAGACCCTGTGCCACCTCTGCCAGTCCCTCCTGTGTCACTTCAATTGATTCCCGGGTGGAGGTATGCACATCATTAACCACTGTCTGAATCTCATCGGTAAATGCGCGGGCACGCTCTGAGAGCCGCCGCACCTCACCGGCAACAACTGCAAACCGTTTGCCAAACTCACCGGCAGCAGCGGACTCTATGGACGCATTCAGGGCCAGCAGATGGGTCTCATCCGCGATCTCCTGAATGGAGTCAACCGACTCAAGAATCTGCTCAGCCTTACGTCCGGCATCAGTCACTTTCTCAGCAATAAGCGTCACTTCCTGACGAATCCTGTCCATATATCCAATCGCCTCTTTTACCGCTTTGGCACCCTCATCCGCAGATTGGCTTGTTGCCATTGCAATTCGTTCAACACTTGCTGCAGTCGTGGCGATCTTCCTGGCCTGTTCTGACATATCACCCATCTCATCTGTTACGCCAGCCACAGAACGGGCCTGAGTATCAGATGCGTTGGCTTGCTGATCCACAGCACTAAGAATTTCATTTGAAGAGGCGGACACCTCCCCGGCAACAGCGGAGATGGAAGCGGATGCTTTGGTTACGAAACCTCTGGTCGTGGCCGCCAGAACGATCACTACCATCACAATAATTCCAATATTAATCAGCGCCAGCTGTTCGATCTGGGAAGTTTTATCACGTGCGGCTTCAGACAGAGCCTTTTTCAAACGGCCGGTCACCACCCCCATCTTCTCCTGCCCCACAGAGACGAGACTCTGTGCCACAATGGTTACATTGCTCGCCATCTCTTCCGGGATTTTGCCGCTCACGATATCATCAGCAATACCGATCACCTCCTGCATCAGCTCAAACACTTCCTGCAGCTCCCGGTTATCATCATCGGTCAGAATCGAAAGTGCCGCTACCTCACCGTAGAGTCTCAGGAATTCCTGGGATGCACGTTCCAATTTCGTCACGTCTTCCGGGTTCTGGGTCAGTGTGTAATCATTCAGAGGTAGCAGTACACCGGGCATGGATGATTTAAACTGTTCCAGCCTGGCCTGCTGATCATAAAGTTCCGAGAGCTCCTGTATACCGGTTCCGGCACGATTAAAGGCGAACAGCACCGCACCAATCAGTACCGCAAACAACACGACCGAAAGTATCGTATTTCGATTTGCCATCTGGCGTAAATTCGACGATTTCTCTGTTTCTCTGTTTGTCATATCACTTCCCCCCTGAACGAAATCGAGCAATTTAGAGCCTGTTTTGAACGACAGGCATCATCTCTTTAATCTGTATTTTTGCAACACAACCAGCCATTACTCGAAGAACACCTGACTGTTCAATAACTGGAATGTTTCACCGTCAATTTCCATCACTCCCCGGAGATGTGTATGATTATCCCTCTCCACTTCGGGTACACTACTTTGGGCAACACGATAGAGCACGGATGTTTCATCCACCCAGATGCCCAGATGCATTCTTGGATGACGGAGAACCAGAAAACGGGAGCTGGCAGTCAATGAACCACGCTCTCTTTTCAGATGCAGCACCTTACCGGGATCGATAATGCAGACGATCTGTCCGTGGATGTTGGCCACACCGAGCAGATGATCGGGAGCCATCGGCACCGGCGTAAGCTTCAGGGGCCTGAGAACCTCTGCAACATCCTGAACAGGTATCAGGTAAACCTCACCGTTCATGCTGATTTTCATCAGCTCCTGCTGTTCAATTGATCCGGCCGGTTGCTCATCTGCAATGACCGAATCTGATACCACATCATCTTGTTCCATCACTTCCCTTTTTAGGCCCTGGTGCACTGTCTGGCTGGCAGAATCATGCATAGCAGACATTTTATCACTCACAGCTATCGGCTCGACAGCGATGGCAATTATCCCTTCCTGTGAATTTACAGGGGAAAATTTATACCCGATCCAGGCGCTTCTCCGAATAATTTTCCAGTGGTGCTCCATCGCTCTGAAGAGACCTGGGCGCCCGTTCCCGAGCAACAGCCTCCCTCTCAATAAGCTGTTATGACTGCTGAAGTATGCTTCCCGCTCCCGTTTTTTTTACTATCTTCGCGGTTAATACAGCAGGTTAACATAGGGTGCTAAAAGCTTAAGATCAAGCAGATAATTTCTCTTATCAGTTGATTAACAGAAAAGACACCCTTTTCCTAACAGGGCCATATGGGATAGCCTGGGCAGCTATGCAGTGTTCATTACTCTTTCGTAGATGCAATCTGATAAGCGTGCTTATCCTGTCATGCCTGATATCCGTATCATGTGTGCAGAAAAAAAATGAACCCCAGACTGCAGCAGACAAACTTCCCGCTGTAACAGAGGCGGTCAGTCACGATATCGAAACCGAACAGCACTATCCCGGCAGCAGTGAACTTTTCAAAGGTCTTCCTCCTTCCGATCTGGCTGCCTCTCAGGCCGAAGTGAAACGGCATGTACTTCCCCACTGGCCGAATATTGCTGAACGTTCCAGATATGTGCGTGGCCGGCTGGTTCCCGTTCTTGAAGCAATGAACGCACCTGCGGATCTGCAGGCCATTCCCGTTATTGAATCGGGCTATAACCCTTATGCACTCTCTCATGCCGGAGCCATGGGGCTGTGGCAACTGATGCCCCGAACAGCCAAAGGGCTTGGAGTCAGCAATAGCGGCGGGCTCAATGGTCGTCGCAGTGTAGAGATCAGTACACAGGCAGCTGTAACTTATCTCATCTCAATGCGTGAAAGATTTGGCAATTGGCCTCTGGCCTTTGCCGCTTATCATCTGGGCCCTACAGCAGTTGCCAGGCGCCTGAAACGTTCACCGTGGGTGCCCGAAGATGGACTGAACAACATGCCGGTGCCATCGGTCACCCGTGCATATGTAAGGCATGTAATCGGCTTCGCCGCCATGCTGCAGATGAAAACGGTTGAGTTTCCGGAGCCATTTCCAACCATTTCACTACAGCTTTTTCCACCGGTTGATCTGAAAATGCTCGCATCAGTCTCAAGCCTTGATCGCAAAACCCTGTTCCTGTTCAACCCGGGACTGGATCATTCACAATACCTGAAAGATGAAGTGACCCTGCACATCCCCAGAGAGCATGAGACCGCCGTACTGGAGAAGCTTGAAGAGGTCGGCCCCAAATATGTGAACGCCACCATACAGAGCGGTGATTCGCTCTGGACACTTGCACGCAGGCACCATACATCTGTCAACCACCTGCGTAGCCTGAATCCAGAACTTGGTGACCTGCTCAGCATCGGCGGGCAGATAAAAGTTCCCGCCAACCAGCTGGCACGCGCCAACCCGCTGCCTAATCCACTGCTGTCACAGGGGAGAAGAATTCGTTACAAGGTTCGCTCCGGTGATTCCCTCTGGATTATTGCCCGGCGCTTCGGTACCACCACAAGAGATATCGCCCGCTCCAATCAGATTTCACAATCCTCTTTGATTCGCCCCGGAGACACTCTGTGGATTCTCGCCAGTATCCGTCCAAGCTGATAGCGGCACTACTGCTATCGGCAGTGATAGCAGCATGCTCTTCACAGGATCAAAACACCCCGGCAGTCAAACAGCCTGAGACCCCACTCTCTTCAACGCCAGCCCACGGCGACAGGCTGGTTGATTCATCCATCGGCGATGCTTCCAACCTGATCCCGATGATTTCCGGTGACGCCAGCAGTCACGCCATTGCGGGCCAGCTCTATCTCTCCCTGCTCAAATATGACCGCAACCTTGATCTGACCGGGCAACTGGCAGAAAGCTGGGAGGTCTCGGATGACCAGCTCAGCATCACCTTTAAATTAAGAAAGAATCTGAAGTGGACTGATGGCACGCCGTTCACCTCGGCAGACTGTGCTTTTACCCTCACCCTGATTCAGGATGATCACACGCAGAGCGCCTACAAATCGGACTACATGAAGGTAAAGCGCTTTGAAACGCCTGATGCCCTTACATTCAGGGTGTTTTACTCAGAGCCCTACTCTCCTGCTCTACCCACATGGTCATCGCTGGCAATTCTCCCCAGACATGTGTTTGAAAATGAAGATATCATGAACACAACGCTCTCCCGCAAGCCGAAAGTTACGATTGGTCCCTACACTCTGGCTGACTGGCAAGGGCAACAGTCAATTCTGTTACGTGCCAATCCCGATTATTTTGATGGTGATGTCTGGATCAGTGAACGCCTGACCCGGATTATTCCTGACCCGGCCACCCAGTTTCTGGAACTGTCAGCAGGAAAGCTGGACTCCATGGGGCTGACTCCCATGCAGTATAGACGCCTGTTTGAGACCAAATCCAGGCTAAAAACCGACTATAAAAAGTACAACTACCTCAACTCTGTCTACACCTATCTCGGCTTCAATCTGACCCGCAAACCATTTGATAATCTACAGGTACGCCAGGCGCTGGCGCTTGCCATTGATCGTCAGGAACTGGTCGACGGCGTACTGTTGGGCCTTGGGGAGAGCATTGCCACCCCCTACAAGCCCGGCACCTACTGGGTGAATGAAAAGCTGAAGCCCAGGCCGTACAATGTAGACAAAGCAAAAACGCTGCTTGCAGAAGCCGGCTGGAAAGACACTGACGGTGATGGAACTCTTGATAAAGACGGAAGGCCCTTTGAGTTCACCATCCTGACCAACAATGGCAACAAACAGCGTGCCAACACAGCCACCATTATCCAGCACCGTCTGAAAAAAATCGGTGTTAAAATCAGTGTACGCCTTGTTGAGTGGTCGGCATTCATCGAAAACTTCATCAACAAACGCGATTTCGAAGCCGTACTTCTCGGCTGGTCACTGAGCCCTGATCCGGATCAATACAGTATCTGGCACTCATCTCAGACCGGAGCACGCGAGTTCAACTTTCTCACCTACAATAATCCGAAGGTGGATGAGGCCCTCGTGGCGGCCACACGCACATTTGATAAAGCAGAGCGCAAGAAGTATTACGATATTGTACAGGAAGAGATTTATAACGATGTGCCGATGATCTTTCTCTATGCCCCCTACTCACTCCCTGCCATACACAAACGCATTCATGGTATTGATCCGGCACCCGCCGGCATTGGTCATAACAGTGAGAAGTGGTATGTACCCCTGCAGATGCAGAAGTATAAGACTGCCATTACCCCCTGATTGCAGGGTTTTCATAAACGATCCTACATCACCTCGCCAAGATAAGAGCCCAGATCCATATCGACACTGAGAATATGTCCGACCAACCAGCGCTCCAGAAACTCAACATCTTCATTCGAGACCGGTTTACCTCCCTGCAGGATCTTCTGCTGCAGTTCCCTGGCACTTTCGATCAACTCCTGATGCTCGGCCTTGTGCTCCTCAAAATTTTCATAGCCATACTTCAGCATCAGACGCTCCTCGTGTCTGAAGTGCCACGCGGTACAGCTTATCAGCTCTTCCATTACCGCTTCGATATAGTTTGACGCATCCCCCTCCTCCACTGAGTGGTTGAGAATGTTAAACAGCTCCACAAGTCTGCGGTGATCTTCATCTATTTCCTGAATCTGGACACTCAGGGTGTCATCCCAAATCAAATCTTTCACCATGTCTTCTCCCGATGAGCCTGACTGCCCCGTGTACGCCTCTGAATTCTTTAATATTACTTATTAAAGGCAAAACAGGGAAGAAAAGCTCTCTTATCCTGAACACACTATAACCCAAATAAAAGCCGAATGCCTACTTTTGACAGAAAGGGGCATTATCCCCCCCCTGACTATTCTGTATGAGTCATCCGGTGTGAGACACCGATCTGGACTCTCAGGCCACAGACCCATGCACTGCCACCAACCCTGCCCACACCATTTTTACTCAGGCTGTTGGCATTGCTCCAATACTGAACATCCGGCGAGATGGCGACGTATTCATTGACCTGCCAGCGATAGTAGAGCTCCGCCACCATTGGATTGGCCGCATTGGCATAGGTGGATCTAAAGTCGGGTGAAAGGCCATTCCAGGCTACGCCCAGCGCAATCACATGATCTTCTGTGTAGCTGTGTTCAACAGCCATAGATGCGTGTGCAATCACTTCATCCGTTGTTCTGGCACTATTCCAGCCTAATCGGGCCGACCAGAGCGTGTTCCCACCCAGGCCACCATCGGCATTGGCATAAACGCCGAATGCACTGTTCCTGTTAGCGCCACCCAGATGCTGTGGCAGCTCAGAGGTACGCATCCAGCCACCCAGTGTTGCCCCGACATCATTCGGCAAGCGCAGTTCAGCAAGAGTAAAGATGCCTTTTCTCAGGTTTGTATTTTTATCCCTGCCAAATTTGAACAGATCAGCATAGTTCGCACTCGGGTTATCACCCAGTCCATAAGCATTTGCCACCAGCAGCGTGGCATTCACGACATCTTCAGCGCCATGGCTGAGTACAAGTGACGGCGTGTAATCCGGAAAGGCAACGGCCGGATTGTGGACCAGTGGCCCTGCCAGAAACTGACTGGTCTCATCGTTGGAAACAGCCGTGGTATCGGCAAAAGCTGTGAGATCCTGCACACCCAGCGAAACATTCAACCTGTCAATATCAAAGTCGTATCTGATTGCGGATAGCTGAACACGTCCATTACCATTTTTATCGACAGCCGAGCCCGCGTCGTGGTTGGCCCCCGCAATCACACTGTTAGCGCTGATCGCCGGCGTCGTTGAACCCTCACCGTAGATATGCAACCTGCCGGGGCCGATATCGGCACCCATGACAAGATCAACACTGCCGATCACATCCCTGTTGATGCTGTTATTCTGTTTGCTGGCCTGCTGGCCGACAATCGTTGTGCCAGCTTCCAGAGTCACTTCCGCCAGAGATGGCTGAATCAATAGCAGTAACGCTATGATGGCTGAGATACTCAGCCTGTTCATGTTTTTCATAATTTCTCCGTTCAAATCCAGTTCGATGTTCCAGTGAATACATACAGGAACCAGGCGCTCTATCCGAGCGCAGTTTTTTTAAATATTGACCTGGAATCGGGAGAAATAAGGAGGTGCGCGAATGGTTCCGAACGCAGTAACCTGAACAGGCAGGCTGCTCAGGCAAACAAACACCTCAGTAGTGAGCAGTTGCTGCTGAAACAAAAAGAAGGCTGTCGGGGCTGCACCATGCGCTGCGATATCTTCGACATCA
Source organism: Mariprofundaceae bacterium (assembly GCA_021734365.1). Taxonomy (GTDB): domain Bacteria; phylum Pseudomonadota; class Zetaproteobacteria; order Mariprofundales; family Mariprofundaceae; genus WSZY01. The sequence continues at coordinate 18,094 of JAIPJD010000025.1, forward strand.
CAGCTAATACAGGCGTGATCAACATCATGCAGGCCTGTTTCATGAGCATGCAGCTGCGAAGCCGCCAGCAGGCAACCAAGCATCGCCAACATGTTCAACAACAGTTTGAATTTACCGGCCAAGGACAAACACCCCTTCAATACATTAACAGATCGTTCAGATGCACGCATTTTGCAGCAACCCCGGATATGTGCAATGAAAACAATATCCACTTGCAGTCCGATGGCTTCACCGCAATGCTTCGAGCAACTATGTTAAAGCTATCGACAGAAGAGAGCGCAGCGCTCCAGCACGGGTGTCTCACCTGTTTAAGGGATGAATACGCCATCGTCAAAGCCTCAGGTGTAACTGTTCCGGATTATCTGCAGGGGCAGATCACGCAGGAGATGAAACGGCTGACAGAAACGCAGGGTATCTACTCCGCCATCCTGACGCCGCAAGGCAAGGTGGTAAGCAATCTTTATATCATCCCCGGACACAACCGGGAGCTGATCATCATTGTACGAAAAGCGTATGCAGAGGCATTGGTTGGCCGCCTCCGTCAATTTTCACTGGGGCATGAGCTGAGGGTCGGCATCGTCGACTCCCTGAAGCTCATGTCGATTCAAGGGGGCGGATGTGATGCATTCCTGAAGCAGGAGAATCTTCCGGTTCCCGAAGCAGCCCGGCTTTCTGCAGCCGCAGCAGCCAATAGAGAGCTGTTTGTCATCCGCATGGCTGAAGCTGCCGATAACGGCATCTGGATGGTTACGGATGATGCGGCCTCATCCATGGCACAAGCTGAAACAGTGGTCGATGAATCAACCATCCATGCAGCACGTATTATCAGGGGGGTTCCGGTCTATGGCATTGACTGGAACGGAAAGATTTTCCCGCTAAACGCCAACCTGATCGAATTCGACGGCGTCAGCTTTGATAAGGGATGTTATGTCGGCCAGGAGGTGACCAGCCGTATGCAGTGGCGTGGAGGCATCAAAAAGAGGCTATATCGCGTTCAACTTGAATCGTTTCCGGCGAC
>JAIPJD010000026.1 GCA_021734365.1 Mariprofundaceae bacterium
CATGTCAGAGACATGCAGCAATGCATCAACACCGCCAATGTCCACAAAAGCACCAAAATCTGCCAAGCGCTTTACTTTACCTGTCACTTTGTCACCAACCTTAATGGTCTCAAGAAGTATGGCTCGCCTGGCCTGTTGCTCTTTTTCCAGAGGCTGCTTTCGTGATACAACAATATTTTCAGGCCTGCGTGTCGCCTCAATAATGGCGACCTGACACACCTGACCAATCAATGATTCTGCAGCGATACGGGCATCAATGTCCGCTTCCGAACGTGGCATGAAAGCCTCAAGCCCACCCAGATTCACACGGAAACCGCCCTTCACCTCTCTCAGTACGGTCGCCTCGACAGTCTCACCTGCCTCCAGCGCCGCGTCGATACCGCTCCAGAGTTCCTGACGCCGCCCTTCGAGCACGGAGAGGCGTACACCATCCCTGCCTCCGGCGGAGATGACCATCACATCAATCTCATCCCCTACAGCCGGCAGCTCACTGCCGATGGTCTCAAATTCACTGGCATTGATGGTGCCCTCATTCTTTTCGCCTACATCCAGTGTCACCACTTCCGAATCGACACTTACGACAAACCCTTTTATGCTCTCGCCCCTCTTTAATGCGGGCTTCTCTTTCAATGACGCCTCAAACAGCTGCTTAAAAGATTCCTCTTCGGCTCCGGCCGGCAGTGCAGCATCCTGTGCTGTATTCTTTTCATTAGTTGGGTTCTGATCGTTTATCATTATTTTAGTTCCAATTTATTTTAGTTTTGTTCTATTTCACACGCATCTGCTCGTCCCACACCGGAGATCACGCAGCATATTTTCTCAGCTGATCAGTTTCCGCCGCTCCAGCACGGCCAGTATCCGATCCACCACCTCATCAATTCTCATTGTTGTAGAATCAATTTCAATGGCATCCTTTGCCCTCTCAAGCGGCGAACAGTCACGTCCGCTGTCACGTGCATCACGGGCTTTCAGGTCGTCGACAATCTGATCGAGCGCAACTTCCTCACCACCCTGCTGCAACTGCTCCCAGCGTCGGCGCGCCCGCTCCCGAGGTGAAGCGGTCAGGAAAAATTTGGCCTCGGCATCAGGCAGAACAACCGTCCCGATATCCCGCCCATCCATAACACAACCCGACGCAGCAATTTTACGCTGCAACTCAAGAAGTTGTTTGCGAACGGAAGGTATCGCTGCCACTTTTGATGCACAGGCGCCGACATCCTCCCCACGCAACAGCGGAGTGCAATCCCTATTTTCAAAAAATATCCCCTCCGCACGCCAATCCATATCTGCAACAGCATTATCTATCACTGCAACAACTGCCGACTCATCATCCAAGTCTACTCCCAGATCATTCGCCCGCCAGCCAAGAAATCGATACAACAGACCGGTGTCCATAACAGCCAGTCCAAGTGCTTCCCCCACCATCACCGCTATCGTACCCTTTCCTGAACCGGAAGGGCCATCGATAGCAATGCGCAATCCTTTGGCGGGGTTCCATTGGCTCACGCTCAGCCATCCTGCCAGCGGACATTCATCCCCAGCCGTTGCGCCAGTACTACAAAGCCGGGAAAAGATGTGGCAATCGCTGCCGCATTTCTGATGCTGATCGCCGCATCAGCACACTGAGCTGCTACAGCCATCGCCATGGCGATGCGATGATCCCCTTCTGCATCCACACTGCAGCCGCCATTCAGGGCTCCGCCTTTGATGCGCACGCCATCAGGATACTCATCAACATCAGCCCCGGCAGCCATCAGGGCTCTGGCCATCACAGCAATCCGGTCAGACTCTTTCACTCTTAGTTCTTCGGCTTCTGACAATACAAATTCACCATCAGCCAGCGATGCGGCCGCAAAAAGAACCGGAAACTCGTCAATGGCATCGGGCACGTCGGCGGGATTCACCTGCACACCGGTAAGCCTCCGGTGCACAACATGAATGTCTGCCACAGCCTCTTCGCCGACAACTCCCTCATTTTGCAATTCCATCTGTCCGTTCATGCCTGCAAGAATCCGGCTCCAGCCATTACGCAGCGGATTCATTCCGATACGCTCCAGTACAATATCCGAGTCCGCCACCAGTGTGGCCGCCACGGCAAAAAAACTTGCCGAAGATGGATCAGCCGGAATGTAGACGGGATCTTTCGGTGCAGTCAGCTTCCCGGTCGGGGTGAGGCGAATCATACCATCAGTATCGACATGCACCGGCTGTCCAAAAAGCGGCAGCATCCGCTCCGTGTGGTCACGGGTCGGGCGCGGTTCAACCAGAGTGGTTTCGCCTTCAGCAAACAGGCCTGCCAGCAGTACGCACGACTTCACCTGTGCACTGGCAACTTCTGAAACATAATGAATCGCTTTTAAAGCACCGCCATGAACGGTTATTGGCAGTAGATTTCCATCATCGCCACCATCAATGAGCGCACCCATCCTTCGCACCGGATCTGTCACCCGCTTCATCGGGCGTTGACGCAGTGAAGCATCACCGGTCATTGTGGAGCTGAAAGGCTGCCCGGCCAGTACGCCTGTCATCAGCCGCACACAGGTGCCGGAATTACCGGCATCAAGTATCCCGGAAGGCTGTTTCAGGCCACGCAGACCCACGCCGTGAACACGTAACGATGTCTTCTCACTGTTGAGCCACTCAATCTCAACGCCCATATCCATAAACATCCGGGCTGTGGCCAGATTATCCTCTCCGGGCAGAAAACCGTGAATCTCTGTTGTACCATCGGCCAGTGATGCCAGCATCACGGCACGGTGGGACATTGACTTATCACCGGGAACAGTGACCCGCCCTTTCAGTGCCCGGCTTGCCGGGCCTGCAACCAGAACCCCCCCGTCTGCGTTCACACTCTGTTCCTCACAAGCTGTCTCCATGTTTCTCAAGCCACTCATCCCGCGCCCTCTTGGCGGCAGCAAACTTCTGCAACAGCTTCTCCCCGTCACAGTTCTCAAGCATCTGCTTCAATTCAGCCAGCTCCATCTGAAGTGCATCAATGTTGGCTGAAAGTGCGTCACGATTGGAGATGGAGATGTCACGCCACATCTCCGGTGATGAGGATGCGATACGGGTAAAATCACGGAAGCCTCCGGCTGCAAACCGGAATGGATCATGCTCATCATCACTCTGCCGACGCACCGCATTGACCAGGGCAAAAGCTGCCAGATGCGGCAGGTGACTGACTGAGGCTAAAAAATCATCATGCTGTTTCGCATCCATCTGCACAACACGGCTCTTTGTCGCCCCCCACATCGCAGTCACAAGCGCCAGCGATTCGGCATCGGCATTTTCGGCTGGTGTCAAAATACAGAAACGATCCTCAAACAGTTCGGAAAATGAGGCTTCAGCACCCGACTGCTCAGTTCCGGCAATCGGATGGGCAGGAATAAAACGGGAACTGTCGGAGAGGTGTTTTTCAGCCACATCGATGGCATGCTGTTTTGTGCTTCCGGCATCGGTCACCACTGCCTTTTCCGGCAATGCTTTGGCAAGCCCGGCAAAAACCCGGTCGTATGCCCCCATCGGCACGGCCACAAGCACCATATCGGCATCGTGCACCGCTTCGGCAATATCATGGGTCCAGTGGTCGATAATCCCCAATTCACGTGCCCGATCCAGATTTTCGCGACTGCGGCCGACACCGGTCACACGACCGACAAACCCGGCATGTTTCAGGGCACGGGCAACCGACCCGCCAATCAGGCCGACGCCAATTACAACCAGATGTTCTACTGGGTGCTCACGTACATGGGACAATGGAACTACTCCTGGAGCGAACTCAGAATCGACTCTAAGGCCTTTAGCAGCCGCTCGTTCTCCAACTCACTACCTACCGAAATACGCAGATAATCCGGCATTCCGTAAGGCCCGAGCGGGCGAGGGATAATGCCCTGATCTTCCAGCATCTGCAAAATTTGCAGGGCCCTGGCGTGGCGAAGCAGCACAAAGTTTCCGAAACTTCTGCTCCCCAGCACTCCCCAGTCTTCAAAGGTCAGTTCGAGACGATCCCGCTCCTGCTTGCAATCGGTCACCCGTGCCATCACCCAATCGATATCATCCAGTGCCGCCAGTGCTGCTTTCTGGGCAATAAAATTAACATTGAAAGGTTCGCGGAAACGGTTGACCAGCGAAACAATATCACCATTTGCAATGGCATAACCGACCCGGCATCCGGCCAGTCCGAAAGCCTTGGAAAAGGTGCGGCTGATCACCAGTCCCGGATGGCTTAACCCGTTGACCGTATCGCCAAGTTCATCGGCAACAAATTCAAAGTAGGCCTCATCCATGATCACCACAACATCACGGGGAAGACGGTCTAAAAATGTCTGTATCGCAGACATGCCATGCAGGGACCCGGTCGGATTATTCGGGTTGGCGACGCAGACCACCTTGGTCCGTTCGCTGACAGCATCCGCCATGGCATTGAGATCATGGCTCAGACCATCACCTTCATGCACGGGAATCCCCCCGGCTCCGGCAGCCTGTGCAGCCAATGCATAGACGATAAAACCGCGCTGGCTGAAAACCACCTCATCACCGGGCCCTGCAAAGGTTCGAATCAGAAGCTCCAGCACCTCGTTGGAGCCATTACCAAGCAGGATATTCTCTCTGCCTTTACGGTGTCTGGCAGCCAGAGCCGCCTTCAACTCAGTGCAGTCACCATCCGGATAGCGATGTGCCTGCCCGGCAGCTTTTTTAATCGCCCTGATTGCCAGCGGTGAGGGGCCGTAGGGATTCTCATTGGATGCGAGCTTTACCGCCTCTTTCAGCCCCTTCTCCGCCAACAGTGTTTCAATCGGTTTTCCCGGCACATAAGGGAAGAGCTTCAACGCCTGTGGCACGGCCCTTTCTGCCCAGTTCACCTCACTCATCAAAGCTTACGCGAGACAGGGTAGGAGCCGAGCACCTTGATGAACGTTCCTGCCTTATTCTCAACCTCAGCAATGGCAGCAGCCACCGGTTCATCATCACGATGCCCCTGAACATCAACAAAGAAGAGATACTCCCAGAGTTTCTTCTTCGACGGGCGCGATTCGATACGGGTCAGGCCGATGTCCCGCGAAGCAAAACAGTGAATCAGACTGTTCAATGCTCCCGGTTCATCCTTAATCGACATCACCAGTGCTGTCTTATCCTCACCTGAGGGTGGTGAATCATGCTGGCCGATCACCAGAAAACGGGTGGTGTTGTCATGGTGATCTTCCACATTCTTCTGCATCAGCGGCAGTGAGGTCTGATCAACAATGGTGTAGGGGCCAATGGCAGCAGCGTGCTGCCAATCCAGGCCACCACTGCCGTTTTTTGCCTCTTCAATCATCCTGGCGGCACGCACGGTTGACGCTACCTCCATCAGGGAAGCATTCGGAAGATTCTCCTGCAGCCACCTGCGGCACTGGGCCAGCGGCTGCGGATGCGAAATCACCAGCTGTACATCTGCCAGTGAATCGGCATAGCTGAAGAGATGGTGATGAATAGAGAGCTGTACTTCGGCACAGATAAAAACCTCGCGATCCATCTCTGAGAAGAGATCAAGCGTGTGTGTTACCGCGCCCTCAAATGCATTCTCCACCGGCACCACCCCGTAGGTGGCACGGCCGGACTCCACCGCATCAAAGATCGCCTCGAAATTCCTGCACGCCACATAGTTGGCTGTGGCCCCGAACTGCCGGACTGCAGCGGTATGGGTGAAGGTTCCCTCAGGGCCAAGAAAGGCAATGGACATCGGATGCTCAAGCGCCAGGCAGGCACCGATCACTTCACGAAAAATACCATGAATCGCCTCATCCGGAATTTTGGTTACATGAGAGTGCTCAGCCATATCGCTGTTGCGGGCCAGCAGACGGCGGATAATTTTCGCTTCGCGGCTCGGCACATAGAACGGTGCATCACCCTGATCCACTTTGCGCGCACCCACGGCTGCCGCCAGCGCCGCACGCTTATGAATCAGCGCCAGCATCTCGTCATCAACTGAGTCGATGGCTGAACGCAGCTTATCCAGTGTCATTTTGTTATCTGAACCACTCATGGCGAACAGGCTAGCAGCAGCCGCAACGCCTTGCCATAGGCTGTTAAAATGAGTTTCATAAATTGTGATTCAAGCTCTCAAACAGCCTGAACAGCAAAGCTGAATATGGTTATCCGGAGAATCAGGAAGGTGAAGCAGAGGGTAAGATTATGCCCGATAAAGGTAGAGAGACATCACACAGGGATGCTTAATAATATAATTAGAGTTGAATTTGACTGCGTCACGCTACCATATGCCATGTAAAGCCTCTGCCGGGTACATCATGATCGCCAAAGGATTCAACTTCGACAAACTGCGGAGCCTCGATCACCGGGGAACCGGCCTGATTGTTGAAAACAACCTCTTTAAGCTCAGCCTCTACCAGCTTCAATGCTGTCTCTTTTGCTGCAATATGGCTATCCGACTCAACAAACCGTGTGGTGTGGAAGCCGAACTCATGGGAGATACTGCCTACCACCGTTTTGTAATTATTCCCTTTCACCAGAACCTTGTACTTCTTCATATAAGCACCACCTTCAAAGTAACGTTGGGGGCTATGGACGGATAGATGCCCCCTTACCAAAGGCGTATTGTAAACCGGCATGGATACATCTGTGTATCGCATGAATATGCTATAGAGAGAGACGAATCTCCTGAGCGTCGATTATTCAATAAAAGGGGGTTGAAAATGAAACCGGACACCACGTTCATTCAGAAACAGCCACTCAACAAAAAAACAGTGTTGCTGCTATTGAATCTTCAACAGACCCTTTATTACCATATCTGTATAGCTGACAATGCCGACAATTTTACCGTCACGATCAATCACAGGTGCTCTGGAGAGTCCAAGACGGGCAAACAGGGCACTGGCATATTTGATATTCATGTCCGGGTGCACCGTTACTGCAGGCTTGGTCATCACCTCATAAATGCTGACCCGGTCCGCTGAACGGTCTTTCACCAGCACCTCACGGGCAATGTCGGCAATCACCACAATACCGTACTCATCATGCTCATGGCGCTTGTTGACAATAAGACACTTGGTCTCGATGTGCTCCATCATCGCCAGCGCCTCACGCACGGTTGCCACACCCTCCACCAGGTCAAACTCCTTTTTCATAACATCGCGTACCAGTAGTGTTACATGTTCGCTCATAGCTTCTCCTCCACTTCATCCAGCAGTGTCTCAATCTGTCCCTTAAGACCGATGGTATCCTCAACATCGATCTGAAACGCCACCCCGCTTCCCGGATGGGCCTCGAACCCGGCTGTATCCGCAATCTGCTCGAGTATCTTACGGCTCAGATGCTCCTCGACAATAAAGAGCAGCATCTCTCGCTGAGATTCCAGCGTCAGTCCGAAAAAGGTCTTGCGCGGGTTCAGCCCCTCACCTCTGGCGTCGCCCACCACCGTAGCGCCCGTAGCGCCCGATTCGCGTGCTGCCGTCATAATAGCATCGGTTTTTGTTGCATCGACAAGTGCAATGATCAGTTTAAAGTGCATTGTCTGCCTCCTTTATTTGCTGCGATTTACCCATTATCCGGGAGAGCTGGGCATAACCCATAACACTCATAATCGGAAAAACGCTAGCGAATGCGATGAGTCCAAACCCATCGATCAGGGGACTTCTCCCCGGAATAGTTGATGCGAGCCCCAGACCCAGGGCCGCCAGCAAGGGTACGGTTACCGTTGATGTGGTGACACCACCCGAATCGTAAGCAAGCGGAATAATCATGCGTGGTGCAAATCGTGTCTGGATGATTACTACGACGTAGGCGGCAACCACATAGAGCCAGAGATCGGTACCCGTCACGATACGGAAGCAGCCGATTGATACACCCGCAGCCACACCGAACGAGACGGCTATACGCAACCCCCATGCGGAGATCGCACCACCGGACACCTGCTGTGCTTTTATTCCCACGGCAATCAGTGCCGGCTCGGCCAAAGTAGTCGCCAGACCGATAGCGAATGCAAAAACATACACCCAGCCGTAATCCTGCCACCGGATAAGTTCAGGAATATGGGCTGCCGAACCATAGAGAAAGTGAGGATCGGTAAGCTGTTTGGCCATCACCTCACCAAGCGGAAAGATCGCCTCCTGCAACCCCATCAGAAACAGTGCCAGCCCGAGCAGAACATAAGCAAAACCGCGAATCACCGACCAGAGCTGTGGTATCGACTGGCGAAGCACCAGTAACTGGAAGCCCAGAAGCACTGCCGCAATGGGCAATACATCACGAAGTGTAGAAAGCATGGTATCCACAAACATATCAAGCATGTTCATGCTGTAACAATCCCATAAAGCATGACAAAAATCATCGGCAGCAGTGATGCAAAGGCAATCAGGCCGAAACCATCCAGAACCGGATTCCTGCCACGAATCGAGGCGGCCAGACCGACACCCAGCGCCGTCACCAGTGGCACGGTGATGGTGGAGGTGGTAACACCACCTGAATCGTAGGCGATGCCGATAATCTCCTCAGGTGCGAAGTAGGTTATCGCTACCACCAGAGCATAACCGGCCATAATGCAGAGGTGCAGCGGCCAGCCGGAAAGAATACGCAGCACACCGAGCACGATCGCCGTACCCACTGAGAGCGCTACCGTCATGCGAAGATTGAATGCGTAGTCGGCCATCGCCATCCTGCTATGCTCAATCACTCCGCCCTCGGCCGCCACTTTGGCTGCCTTGCCGGCCACAGCAATCAGTGCCGGCTCGGCCACTGTGGTGCCGAAACCGAGCAGGAATGCGAACAGGAGAAGCCAGAAGACATTGCCTTTTTTTGCAAAGGCATGTGCCATCGCCTCACCCAGCGGGAAAAGGCCGATCTCCAGGCCACGAACAAAGAGCGCCAGCCCTATAAGCACGAATAGAAGCCCTGCCAGCAGATCCCCCAGATTGGGAATCGGCTGTTGCAGTACAACTTCCTGGAAAAAAAGAATGACGGCAATGATTGGTGTGAGATCGCGCGCTGCTTCAACCAGCGGCCTGACGGCATCGTGGAACGTATTCCACATGAGTTGAAGCCTGCCTGTCATTATGTTTTCTGTGCGATCAACTCTACTGCGGCATCCAGCGTTAACGTATGCTGTTCACCTGTGTCCATCTGCTTCAGTGTCACAACACCCCGGTTCATCTCATCATCACCCACCACCAGCACAAAACGGGCGCCCTCGCGGTCAGCCATCTTAAACTGTCGTTTGGCGCTACCGCCACCGCAATGAACTGTTGCCAACCCCCTGCTCCGCAGCTCAGCAGCAAGCTTCAGCACGTACCCCTTCACCGAATCACCAAGTGCAACCACGGCAACATCCGGTACCGCTCCCTGCTCATCCGGCAGCAGCATTGCCAGTCGTTCAATGCCCATGGCAAATCCAATCGCAGGTGTGGCGGGGCCTCCAAGCTCCTCAACAAGTCCGTCGTAACGGCCACCGGCAATGACGGTTCCCTGTGCTCCCAACTGATCGGTAATGATCTCAAAGGCAGTACGATTGTAGTAGTCCAACCCCCGCACAATGCGCGGATTCAGCTGATAATCGACATTCAGGGCATCAAGCCCCTCTTTCACACCGGTAAAGTGAATGTCGCAATCATCACAGAGGTGATGAACCATCTCCGGAGCATCTGTCAGCTGTGCCTGGCAGGATTCAACCTTGCAATCGAGCACCCGCATCGGATTTTTACTTATCCGGTCGTTACAGGTTTCACAAAGCCTGGCTGCACGTTCTGTCAGGTATTCGACCAGCCGATCCTTATAGGCCGGACGGCAGGCCGGACAACCAAGCGAATTGAGCTCCATGCGAATATTTTTCAGCCCCAGCTCAGCCAGAAAATCGCGTGCCATGGCCAGAATCTCGGCATCCTCCAGCGGCCCTGCAACGCCGAACATCTCCACCCCGATCTGCTGAAACTGGCGCAGACGTCCTTTTTGAGGGCGCTCACGGCGAAACATCGGACCTGCGTAGTACCAGCGCTGCACACCCGCACGCGTCAGACCGGCCTGCAGATAGGCACGCACACTCCCTGCCGTACCCTCAGGACGCAGGCAAATATGATCCCCGCCCTGATCCTCAAAACAGTACATCTCTTTGGAAACAATGTCGGTCGCTTCGCCAATGGAGCGGACAAAGAGCTCGGTCGGCTCCAGTAACGGCAGGCGGACTTCATCAAAAGCATAACGGGAAAAGACTGCTTTGGCCGCGTGCTCAACACGACGCCACCTGGCCACATCGGCAGGTAATCCATCATGTATGCCACGAACAGTCTGCAACTTTTTAGCCATCTGATGTTCCTTTACTATCCCGTATTACAGCAGCCCTTCGTTCGATCTCCTCCACCAGATGATCAAGCATCTGATCTGAGCTGATCTTGTCAGTTTTCTCACCATCACCATAGAGCGTATGGGTCGGATACCCTCCTGTAACGCCCAGATCAACCTCTTTGGCCTCACCCGGCCCATTTACCACACACCCGATCACTGCCACATCAAGGCTCTCGTGAATGTGGGCGACGCGCTCTTCAAGCTTTGCCACAGTTTCAATAACATTGAACTTCTGCCGGGCACATGAAGGGCAGGCGATCAGGTTCACACCCCGGTGACGCAGACCCAGTGATTTCAGAATCTCGAAACCGACACGCACCTCTTCCTCCGGTTCAGCGGCAAGGGAGACGCGGATGGTGTCGCCGATACCATCGGCCAGAAGAAGACCGAGGCCAATGGATGATTTCACTGTGCCTCCGAAGCGGCTTCCCGACTCGGTAATGCCCAGATGCAGCGGATAATCCACCTTCTCCGCAAGCTTTCGATAAGCCGCAACCGTCATCGGAATGTTACTCGCCTTAAGTGAAACCTTGATATCATGAAAATCCATATCTTCGAGAATATGGATATGGTTCAGTGCCGACTCCACCATCGCATCGGCACAGGGCTCGCCATACTTCTCGTTAAGCTCTTTCTCAAGAGATCCGGCATTGACACCGATACGGATGGATATCCCCCGCTCTTTTGCAGCCTTAACCACACGCTCTACCCGGTCACGTCCGCCTATATTTCCCGGGTTAAGTCGAAGCCCGTGCACCCCCGCATCAAGTGAGGCAAGCGCCATTTTATAACTGAAATGGATATCCGCGATAATCGGAACATCGGTCTGACCCAGAATCTCCGGCATGGCCGCAGCCGACTCGCTATCGGGAACCGAAACCCGGACAATATCAGCGCCGGCAGATTCCAGGCGCCTGATCTGCGCCACAGTTGCGTCAATATCTGTTGTCAGTGTATTGGTCATCGACTGGACAGCAATCGGTGCATCACCACCGACAGCAACGTCACCGACCATCACCTTCCGCGTCTTATGCCGCGGCATTACTATTGAATCACGCACGCTTTAACCTTTTCTTTACTGATCTTGTTTCGGGGTTTCCCCACTCCCGGCTTCACTCTTAAGAATCTGTAGCCGCTCCTGCAACTGCCTGGCCCGCCTGAGTGCATCAACATACTCAATATTTTCCGGCATCAGTGCTGCAGCCTGCTCCCAGTAGCGAACAGCTTCGCCCAGACGCTCACGACGGAATTCCAGACTGCCATGGGCAAAGAGTGATGCCGCCTCTTTCTCCGTACTGGACTGTATCTGTTTGAGCAGTCGTTCAGCATCCTTGCCACCCTCCCTGCGATAGGCCAATGCAAATTTTTTCGCCTCGATCCACTCACCCTTGCCTATCAGTTCATTTACCTGTTCCAGTGTAACAGACTTGGGCAGGGTGGAACGTTTGCTCAGCACGCCGGCTTTTTTTGACCTTGCAGTCCGTACCGGGGCGATATGAATCCCTTTCGGCATCGTATTTTTAATCTCTTCCATCAACGCTTTGCCACGCTCGGAGCCGGGCTCCAGCCTGAGATATGATTCCGCTTCAATATAGGCGATCTCAGGCAACTTTTTATCCATATAACGGCGTGCATCTCTGAAGACCTGGCTGGCACGATCTTCGATCATATCCTGAATATACTCGCGTTGCCTTTCAAAAACAGCATCTTTCGGGGGAACCCCTTTTGGCGGTTCATAGGCATCCGGCCATGCAAGCAGGGCGGAGTCTTCAACTCGCCGCTGGATCAGCAGGCTATCCATGCGTTCCTGCCGCATTTTCAGCTCCATGTTATCCTGCTTCTGTTTCAATGCCGCCTGACTGGTGGAGTGGTCCGCAGCCTGCCGGTAGAACTCCATCGCCTGTGACCATTTTCCAGCCTTCTCTGCAGCCACGGCTTTTGCACTGTAGTGGCGTAGCAGACGCAGGCGGGCAGGTTCAACCTTCTGCTTTAACAGCTTAAGCGCCTGGGGATAATCTTCCCGTGTTTTATCCATGGCCAGGATTCGGGCCCTGGAAGTCATGATGTGCCCCTGATTATAATCCCTGAGTGCTGCTTCATAGGTATTCATGAAGCTGAACTGGGTGGTGCTCATGCCCTCTTTTGTAAGCAAGCCTCCACATCCGCTAAGCAACAGGGCTATTAACAGCCATGATAGTCTGTTCAAATCAACGCTCCTACAGGTCACCGATTATATCACGAACATCTGATGGAAGGGTCAGGTCAAAGGCCAATGCCACGGCATGGGCAATATTGCGCTGCGCACTCTCTTCCGCCGCCCTGATTGTGCCACAACGTATGGGCTTACTGACACCTTTAATATCACGCACGCCCATCTCATCAAATGCGAACTCGTCACCGCCGAGCTGTGCGAAGGTTGTGTGGGAGCAGACAACTTCACCACCCTCTCCAAGCCCGCCCATTCGCGATGCCACGTTCACCGTGTCTCCGATCACCGTATATTCGAGGCGCTCCGCCGCACCGATATTGCCGACAATCGCCTCGCCATAATTGAGGCCAACCCTGAACTGGATCGGCTCACCATTCCCGCGCAACACACCAAGCTTGCTACAGGCCACCACCATGGCCAGGCCGGCCATAACCGAATGGCGAACATGGTCCGGATCCTCATTGGGATGGTTAAATACTGCCATGACGGCATCACCGATGTACTTATCAACATGGCCACCGTAATAGTGGATAATACGGTGGAACACCTCGAAATGCTTGTTCAGCACCTCAACAATCTCTTCCGTCTTGGTAGACTCAGAAAAAGCAGTAAAACCAACCATGTCAGCAAACAGAACTGTGACCTCCTGCCTGTGGTTTTCGTAGCTGCTCATGCTGCCGCCCTCAAACACATCGGATACCAGTTTCGGGTTCAGATAGCGGCCAAAAACATCTTTGATCTGCTCTTTATGGGCAAGCTCCTCCACCATCACATTAAATTGAGTGGTCGCATCACTGATCTCATCATTGCCACTGACGGGAAGGCGTACGCTGTAGTCACCATGGGCCACATGCTGAGCAGCATCTGCCAGCATCTCCAGAGGCCGGCTCATTCTTCCAGCTATCCAGAAAACCAGCACACCGGACATCAGTACTACCAGTGTGGCTGCAATCGACATCCTGCCAACCAGCCTGCCAGCAAGATCCTTCCATGCCTGTTCAGAGTAGCGGACAGCCACAATTCCAACCGCTGTACCGGAATACTCCACCTTTTTGATATACCAGAGCCGATCATTCGTAAGGCGCGCAATGTGTGAGTTTGTAGCCGAGTTATTGAGCAACAGGGCATCCTGACTGATATGCAACAGGTCATCCCGACCGATATCGCCAAAGTGTTGATCTTTACCGTTGGCATACTGGACATGTACACCGAGCACATCGGGAACCTTGGCCAGAAACCCTTTTTTTCCCTTGATAATAAGCTCAATTTCAGCGCTGCTGCCAGCCAGCATCGGTATCTTCAGCTCATCAGCCAGTCGGTCCACCAGCACTTCGGCCTGCGCCTCCTGATTCTTCAGCCATGCTTCGCGTTCCATATCCAGAATCACCAGTGACAGTACCAGTACCGCCAGCATCACTGTAAAGCCCACCAGCATGGTCCAGCGCCAGCGAATAGGAAAGCGTGGAGGAAGCTCCTGAGCTATCTCTGCATGGGTTGAATCGGTTTGCTCCGGGTGGTCGTTTTGTAGCAGCATTGGGCTACTATATCCGATCTTT
This sequence comes from Mariprofundaceae bacterium, assembly GCA_021734365.1. Lineage (GTDB taxonomy): Bacteria > Pseudomonadota > Zetaproteobacteria > Mariprofundales > Mariprofundaceae > WSZY01. The sequence goes on from JAIPJD010000026.1 coordinate 14,095, forward strand.
TCTACAGGACAACGACATCCGGAATGAGGGCTTTAGCATAACCTCCACAATAGCATGTTCAGCAGTATATTTGATACCATTACAGTCAGGCCCTGATAGCATTCACGCCTGACGGAGGTAGCCATGTCCCTGACATCGAAACAGCGCAAAGCACTCAAGGCTGAGGCACACCACCTCAATCCGGTTATCCGGGTTGGGCAGAATGGAATCAGTGAAGGTGTGGTTCAGGAGACCGGTATTGCTCTGAACACCCATGAACTGATCAAGGTTCAGATTCAGCAGGGTGACCGTGAAACGCGCCTTAAGAGTGGCGCCCTTCTGGCTGAAAAGACAGGCGCTGAACTGGTGCATCACATTGGTAAGATCATCATCCTCTACAGGCCCAGGGAAGAAAAATGAGCAGCCGGGCAGAGCAGATCAGCGCACTGCTGGAGGAGCACTTTCAACCGGTGGCCCTCGAAATTATTGATGACTCATGGAAACATGCCGGCCATGCCGGTGCGAAAGAGCATGGTGGCGGGCACTTCTCAGTGGAGATCGTGTCGGAAAATTTTGCAGGAAAAAGTCGTGTTCAGCGCCATCGCATGGTCTATACAGTACTGGAAAAACTCTTTGGCCCGACCATTCACGCAGTCAATATTCATGCCCTGTCGCCTGAAGAGAAATAAAGTTCAGAATCCGGTCCGCTTTTTACACATCTCTCATCACCCATACAAAAACCCCGCCCGTAATTCCGGATATCAGACATAACCCTGAACGACTGATACGTTGCAAAAGATGATTCCTGGCGCATATTTCCGCCTGAAGAGGTGATTTTATTAACAGTCCCGGCAATATCGAAGAGACACTCCTGCTGTCCGGCCCCTTCTACCATGGCAAAAACCGCCTGCGCATCGCGCTGGTTGGTCAACCCAACAGTGGCAAGAGCACGCTCTTCCATGCAGTAGCCAGTACCAGTATTGATCGTGGACAACTGGCCGGAACAGACATGGCCTACAAGCGCTGTACGGTTCAGATTGGCATGGATGAGGCTGAGCTTGTCGATCTGCCGGCCATCCGCTCGCTGCACAATCTCCATGACGATGATCTGGAGGGACTGAAATATCTCCTCTGGGGTGACAGTCGCCCGCTGGTCTCCGCTCACGAGGGAGAGCTCCCTCCGGCTCCGTTTTCCCGACCCGATGTTCTGATCCATCTGGTGGATGCCAGCACACTGGGCAGGCATCTGGAGCTGACACTGGAGCTGATCGAGCTGGGTCTGCCAATAGTGATCGGCCTCAACATGATGGATGAAGCACGGCGTAAAGGTGTATCGATTGATATCGAGGCACTGGAGAAGGAGCTGGGCGTCCCTGTTGTTCCGATGACTGCCATCAAAGGACTTGGCATCTCCGCACTCTTTGAGCAGACAGTTGCCGCTGTGCGTAATGGTGTATGCCCGGTCCCGCAGCCAGCGGGCGAACATATCGCTGCCTGGTCATCACAGCTGCATGAAGCTCTGGACACACCTGAACTGCATGATGCATTCCGGGTTCCCCGGACATTCCTGATGATGCAGCTGATGCAGTCGGATCACTATTTCTCCTCTGAACTGAAGTGCCACTTCCCGAATCTGACAAACGCCTTTGAGCTGATCCGTGGAAAGGCTGATGCTGCCCTGCCACGCACGCTGGCCGATGAAGTGGCTGCAGACCGGCATCACCGCGCTGCCAATCTCTTTGCCAGCGCAGCCCGGGTAAGCCATCGCTCTAAAACTATCACCTGGGAAGATCGCCTGGATGCAATATTCCTTCACCCGCGCTGGGGACTGGTAGGCAGTCTGACAGTATTTGCCATGATTCTCTTTATGGTATTTGAGGTAAGCACGGGGCTGGATGCCATCACTGCCGCACAACTGGCCCAGATGGCAGAGCAGTGGGTGCCGGAGAGTACAGGCGGCGTGATCGGGCATGCCGTGATAGACGGACTGATCGGACTGATCGGGATTGTTATCCCCTACATGCTGCCACTGGTGCTGATGCTTGTGACACTGGAAGAGTCGGGCATCATGCCGCGCATCGCTTTTGTCGTGGACCGGTTTTTTCACCATATCGGGCTGCACGGCAAAGTGGCAGTTCCCTTCCTGCTGGGGCTGGGCTGTAATGTTCCGGCCATCGCCGCAACGAAAAGTGTGGTTTCAGGACGTGATCGGGTCGTCGCATCCCTGCTGATCACCTTCGTCCCCTGCTCGGCTCGCTCTGCCATCATTCTGGCACTCGGCGGCAAGTATCTGGGCGGCATCGGAATTTTCGGTATCTTTATGCTCAATCTGGTGATTATCGCCATCCTTGGGAAACTGCTTACCCGCCGTTATCCCGAAATCAGCCCCGGACTGATTCAGGATATTCCGGCCTATGCGATGCCGAAAATACAGCCCGTTCTGCATGCCACATGGCATCGTACACGCGATATCCTGACCATTGTCACGCCCCTGCTGGTAGGCGGCAGTATTATTCTTGCACTGCTGCACCACTTCGGTGCGGACATGTGGGTCAACCAGCTGCTTGCACCGGTCACGGTCTGGGCACTGGGGCTTCCGGTGGTTCTGGGTGTTCCGATTCTCTTCGGTGTGCTTCGTAAGGAGCTGTCACTGCTGATGATCTATCAGGCGCTCGGCACCTTTGAAGTGGGCAGTGTGCTGGACTGGGTGCAGATCAGCACTTTCCTGATCTTCCTGATGTTTTATGTGCCGTGCGTCTCCACCTTTGCCGTAATGCTGAAAGTGATCGGTCGGAAAGAGGCGCTCTTCTCCATCATCCTCTCCATCGGCGTGGCCCTTCTCTGTGCCTTTGCTGTCCGCATGCTGCTTGAGGGCTCCCGCCTGATTTTGTAGCCCCGATTGCAGAAAACTGAATGCCAAAAGCGGACGTTCGGAATTAAAATGTTGTGTCTTCAGAAGAGTGGCGGATAGTTAACATCTATGCCTGTTACTCCACATCAAGGAATTCTTGACCGGAAAGAATCTGAAAAACTCATCAATGAGCATTTCTCCGACCAGGTGAAATTATTAAGAGAAATGGTGAATTACGGTACCAATCTTATAGTGCGTGTCTACGAGTCGAGTAAACATGAATTGGCTGATGCTATACTTTGCGGCGTTTTGCTTAAGCAAATCGTTACGATGGTTGATGCAGTTGAAACACTTATTTCTTCTGGAGCAATTCATGCAGCTCAACTACCCGCACGAGCTGCATTCGAAGCATCCCTATATTTGGAGTGGATGCTTTTTAGCGACTTAGAGAACAAAGCTCGTTATTACTACGTTTCAAATTTACGCCAAGAGCGAACGTGGGCTTTACGTTGTAGTAAAGGAAGTCCCGAGCATCAATCGTTTTCAGAAGTCACAGCTAGCCTAGGGATAGACTATTTGTCAGATGAACCTTCTCTGGTTACAGACTCAGTTAAGAACTTGGAAAATATCAATTCTATACTTGCACAGCCAGAATTTTCTCAAATCGATCAAGAGTTAGAGCGCATAAAAACCAAGAGAAAGAGAGGAGAACCAAACTGGTATGTGCCTTTAGGTATACGTTCCATTCGCGATATGGCCAAACAATTACAACGTTTGCCGGAATATCAGCTATTCTATTCAAAGGGCTCAGAAGTTACGCATTCTGCAGCTTATAAAGACCATCTTCACATTGGATCAGAGCAACTTAAATTCAAGCCGATTAGGAGTCTTGAAGGAGTTGATATCCTACTTTCTTTTACTTACTCGATAACAATTGGGTGTTACGACATGACCTTGAAGTACTACCGGCCTAAAGAGGTTTTGAGATTTTACAAACACTATATGCAGGAATGGCGTGACCCCTTTCTAAATATCAAAAAAGTTAAGATGAGTTCATCATAATAAGTAGTCGAAAAAGGAGAGCGGTCATTAAGGATTAGATTCTGCCTATAGTCATTCATTGGCTTTATGCTTGGGGCAATACCTTTCTAATCTGAATTATGACTTCTATTGAATAGGCTAGCCGAAATTGCTTGCCTATGTTTGGCTATTGCGCGGTTATTAGTAACTTTGACTCTATTTGAATCAATGAAGCCATTTCTTTGGCTCGCAATAATCTCACCCAAGCTTTGGGCAGCATGTAGCCTTGTTCTTTCATCCATATCTTCATCATTCATTACAAACTGGTAAAAGTCTTCAGGATAGTCTGAGTGGACGTAAAGCCCCGGGCTTGGATAATCGTACACAGCCAGCATCTCTGCTATGCTGTCTATAATCATTTCTTTTCTTAGATGATAGACGGTGGTGCTAATTAGTGTTTTGATCAACCAACTTGTCAGCTTAATAACTTGTATGGCGATCCAAACTCCTAAAGTGGTGAAGTCCTCTGAAAGCAAAGAAATGGAATAAGCAATTCCAATTTCAATACCTAACCCAATCGCAAAAATGATGTACATGTCAGTTGCTTTCATTTCTACCTCCCCTTAGCAGCAGTGAATGACCCAGCTTAGCACATGAACCGATCCATAGTTGGGAAGCATCAGCGCAGCGGCAATCCTTCAAGGCCAACCTGTGGTGTTTGTGCATATTCCGATGAAAGCCCCATCTAAACTGAATGCCCGCTTTTGGCCGGAAGCGGTCATTGAATAAGTAACAATAATTAAAGCGCTTCACTGAAGATTTGAAAGGCTTCCCTGCCCGGGAAACAGGCCGCGTGTTGCACTAACTTCAGCTATAACTAGCATAAGAACATGTCGACAGAGGAAGT
>JAIPJD010000027.1 GCA_021734365.1 Mariprofundaceae bacterium
AAAAGAAAGGAGAAAATAGCAATTAATATGTACAGGTTTTTCATGTTATCAACTCCGATAGAGACCAGGAAGGATTACGGTAGCATCTGTGCCTGTTGATTGATGTGACTTGGCTCACAGACACACCAACCGGGCTTTGATCCAGGCCGGAAAACTGAAATGGGCCATAGGGAGCGCCAGAAAGGGAGTGAATGAAATCACCCGGGAACCTCCATAAGCCTGAAGTAGGACAGAAATACCAAACCTCAAGACAAAAAATCACTCGATAAGATTTTAGCACCCGCCATTTTTTTTGCAACGCATATGTGGCTGCTATATCATTTGACTGATTATCTTATCCGGGGAGATTTGAAATGCGCTATCTATACCTGCCACTGTTTGCACTCATCATGTTTATAAGCCCCCCACTCCACGCGCAACCCCTTGATAATCTGTTAGCAGCAGCCATCCAGGATTACCAGTTTCAGGACTTTGATGAAGCTGAAAAAAAATTCAAATCTATCCTTAAGCTGGCTCCCGATAATCTATCCGCCCACTACTATCTGGGTGTAATACTGACTCAAAAGGGAAAGTTTTCCGACGCTGTTGAACATCTTGAACATGTTGCCAATGCTCCTGTTGCCGTTGAAGGTATTGAGGCAGCACTGATTCAGGCTTACCAGGGTGCCAATCAGTTTGACAAGGCTCTGCCACTGAACAAAAAACTTCACGAATCAGACCCGGAAAATGACGCTTACGCGTTTCAGTATGCCGTGAACCTTCAAAAAACGGGATCAACAGGGCAGGCGAAAGAGATGTATAACCGGATTATCAGCAAGGGAGGCAGTTACGCCGGCCCGGCTCATTACCAGATGGGTGAGATGCTATATAACGAAAAATCATATGTTGCTGCAGTCGAAGAGTTTGAAGCTATTGACCCGAATTCACCTTACAGGGATGCAGGCCAGGCTTACGTCAAGGCTCTGAAGCCACTCACCCGCCCTCTCAGCGTATATCTGTCTACCGAATACTTTTATAACGACAATGTGAATGCAGGTGGCGCAGCAAGAGGAATTACAACCACTGCTACCGCACCTTTTGGCAGCCAGGGCTTCACACTGATTGGTGCTGTCAACTCCCGGAAGTTTGATATCGGCAACCACTTCAAAGCAAAACTGGGCTATCTCTATTACGGCATTCTTCACACGCAGAATAATGGTGCGAAAGAAAACGATTTTATCGGTCATTTCATTAATCCGGAAATCAGCTTTCACCCAAACCGAAGCATGGATTTCAGTCTCAAAGGCGACTTCCAGTTCTTTAACTACAACCATCAGAAATTGGGTGACAACTATGGCGCCACCTTCACAGCAACACGATATCTGGAGTCTCAGCAGGGTTCTGCCAACCTGCATGCCGCCTACCTGAATAAAAATTATACGGCTAATTATGCCAGTGGTGGCACAACACAATCACTGACCTATCTGGACGCGAACACCTGGAGCTTTGGTGCTGGCGGCAGCTATAGCGGCAAAGCGTGGCCAGCAAACCTGACGCTGGATTACACCTATAATGATGAAAAAACTATCAACAATGAAATCACCGTCATTGAATCCAACAAAGCACTGGACAGCAGATTCAAAGAGCATGCAGTCAGGGCGGATGTGACGCTCCCGTTCACCGGCCAGCTATCCAGATTCGCCCTTCTGGCAAATGCAAGCTACTCCAAAAAGAACTATTCAAACATTCAGACCGGGGCTTTATACGCTGATGTGATCAATCAAAAAGCCTATGTAAATCTGACTACCCTGGGCATAAAGGCACAGGCACGGCTGTGGGATGAGTATGGAGTGACCGGTTCTGTAGGTTATGAACAGACAAAAAGCAGTTCCAACACCTCATCGCTCAGTTATAAGTCCAACAAGTACTTCGGGCAACTCTCTGCAGCCTATTAATCATCTATCTGGAATGATTTACAGAGCGCTTAAGCATAGCTGCCCGGACACGAAGAAGATTCTGATTCGCCATCTTGAAGTCCGGAAGAATCGCAATGCTCTTTTTAAACATCTCTTCCGCCTCTGAAAGCCTCCCGCTCATCATATAGGCTGCACCCAGCAGATTAAGTGCTGGTGGATTATATGGATAAATTCTCTCAAAATGGATCAATTGCTCAATACAATCTGCATAACGCCTCTGTTGATAAGCTGTTTGAGCCCTGCCGAACACAGCCCGGAAATTATATGGATTCCAGCTGTAGGCACGATCATAATAAATAATGGCCACAGCTGGCTGTCGTATATATACCGCCGCCAGGCCAACATTCCACTCGGATACCAGCCAGCGTATCGGCCAGACAGAGAGGCAAACCGTGACCAGCACAAGCGTGATGGCAACGCGCCTGTTCCATGAAAGCGAAAAAGCCCTGATGGCTGCATGAGGCTTCCATACGTAACCCCACCAGCTGCCTCCCAGCAATGCAAAAACAAACATACTTGCCGGATTGAAAAATACATGGTTAAACATGGCGTCAAAAATGGCAGCGCTGATGGCCAGGACTCCTGCTGCACACCATCCGTCCCACCCGTTCCACAGAGTTCGCACGAGGCGATACCAGAAAAAAAACAGTAACCCCAGAAAAATCAATGTGGCAGGAATGCCATTCTGGGTTGCAAGCTGAAGTACAATGTTGTGGGGATTGGTCGTGAATGTACGCTCGCTACTCAGCGAATCACGAAAATCAGGAAACCGGTTACTATATCCAGGGTATATCCACGCAAAATTACCTGTCCCATGCCCCAGCAGCGGCGCATCCAGAGCCATCGCAGTTGCAGATGCAAATATAGGCGTTCTGTCACCAAGCCAGGGGCTTAATGATTGCCAGAAAGAGGCAAACGGCGGCTGTTGCACACCTTCGGTTAACGGCCTGCTTTCAAAATTTGCCTGCACGGCTCCCGATACCCGCGCCAACTCCCTGTAATGGTATGGAAGAGAGTGATAAATAATTAACGAGGAAAACAGTGCGGTGCCAACCCACAGAAGAGGTACAAGCCATCGCTCCTTTTTTTGCAGAGCGCCTCTCCAGCTCTTTGCGTGTTTCAACAGGACAGGAATAAGCAGGAGCAGGCCAACAGCCAGCCCTCCCAGAGCACCCCGGCTGGAAGCAACCAGTAAAACAGTGGTGACAGTGGCAACAGAAAGCCAGTTCAGAACTTTCAGCACAGGCTCACTTCGAACCGCCAGCATCCAGACCAGCACCGGCAGTAACATAATCAACACATCACCCGTAAAGTTAACATGCCCAATGGGTGAAAAAAGAACACTTACATTGTATCCCGGCTTGCCATAATCAAGCGCATAGCTCCACCAGTAACGCAGTGAAAAAAGAGCAACGCCCATTGAAACAGACCAACTCAATGCATCAAGCCACCTCTTCCGGTGACGCACAGCCCACAGTGATGCCAGCCAGACAACCGCACAGAGAAGCCAGAAATAGAAACGAATCACACCTTCAACCATGTTGGAACCGATAAAAACACCCGCTCCTAACAGTAAAAAAAACATAAGTAAAAATATTCCCGGCAGTGAAACATCTGACCGTAGAGGCTGAAAACGCTGCCAACAGGCCCACGAAGCAGCCGTACCCATCCAGAGGCCCAGAAAAAGCAGTGCTGCCCACTTGGGCTCTTCATTGGGGCCGACAAACGGAAATATCCGCAGGTTGATCATCAGGGGAAATAACAACAGGGGAACAATGATCAGATGCCACTCTGATAAAAGAGTTGTTAATTTTTCGCTCGGCCCGGGAGCTGCAGTTTTCTCATTTTTCTTCGTCATGGCCTGCGTAAGCCGACCGATACAGCAACCTCATACATGTAGAATATTAACCCATTTACCACCATGCTTAATCTTAAGCCGGCGCTTCACAGACAGGCCCAAATGTTTTTCACATTGATGATCGGGAGAAAAAACAACCATTCTCCAGTGGCTAAAATCTTTTTTATAAATTTTTCCAAGCGTAGCGTAGAGAGCATGGACATTGGTATCAATTCTCTGCCCGTAAGGAGGATTGCAGACAATCAGCCCGGCATGGGCATCCCCAGGGCTGCTTAGCTCCTTCAGATCCTTCTTCTCCATGTGAATCATTTTTTTCACCCCGGCTCTATCCGCATTTCTTGCAGCTATTTCAATTGCGGCTGGATTAATGTCGGATGCATAGATGGAAAGAGAACTGGCATCATCTCTTATCATGGCCTGCGTACGCTTAAATATACGTTCCCAACCCTTACGCTTCAGTTGTGGCCACGTAAGAAAAGGGAAGTCATGGCTCATGCCGGGAGCCTGTTTGATCCCCATCATTGCAGCTTCAATCGCAAAAGTTCCGGAGCCGCACATTGGAACCAGCAACGTCTCATCCCGGCTCCATTCCATCCACTGCAACACACCTGCCGCAAGCGTTTCCCTGACCGGAGCCTTGCCACTTTCAAGCCGGTAGCCACGGCGATCAAGCCGCTCTCCTGAAGTGTCGATACTGAGCAGGCACCGGTTATTCTCAATGCGGATAAAAACCTGCTGCCCGGTCTCTCCGGGATTCAGAGAAAACCCCGCTTTTCTGATTACTTCATGAATTTCATTCTCAATTTTTGATGTGTGCATCAATCTGGATGAGTGACAGCTCACATGAACACTGATTGCAGATTCACGACTGAGAAAATCTCCCCACGCTATCTTCTCAACCTTGTCCCGGAGGCCATCCAGTGTCATTGCAGTAAACCGTTTTAACCTGAGCAAAACACGCGTAATGCATCGGCTCCTGAGATTCACCCGAAACATCGTCTCCATGGTTCCGGAAAAGTAGACGCCACCACTATCTGTTCGAACTTCATGAGCAGAAAGCTCCTCAAGCTCTTTGGCAGCAGTAACTTCAAGGCCGGGAATAACGATGGCATAGAAATGATATGGATATGACATGTGCTCATCTTATGCGAATTCAATCCCACTTCACACCCCATGCTTGCCGCAGCCCCTGGCTTCTCATATCCTGTGCTAAATTATTTGGCTCTATTTCAACACTTTTCCCTTAACCACTTTAGGGAACAGCATGGAAATAACTACAAGGAGCATTATGTCGTTTTCTCTAGAAACAATGCAACTTTCCGGCAAAGAAGTCCTTCCACTCATAGAAGGTGGCAAAGGCGTAGCCGTATCGAATGGTGAAACAACGGGTGCGTGGGCGGCTGCCGGTGGTGTCGGAACATTTTCCGCAGTCAATGCCGACAGCATTGATGAAGATGGCAACATTGTTCGTACGGTCTACCATGGGAAAAGCCGAATTGCCCGCTTTTCAGAGCTGGTGGCACAGGGTATTGCCGGAGGCATTTCCCAGGCCAAAGTCGCGCATGAAGTTTCCGGAGGCAATGGTCGCATTCATATGAATGTGCTCTGGGAAATGGGTGGTGCTGAACAGGTTCTGGAAGGTGTTCTTGAAGGAGCCAAAGGCCTGATCCATGGCGTTACCTGTGGTGCCGGCATGCCGTTTAAGCTGGCCACTCTGGCGGCAAAACATAAGGTTCATTACTACCCGATCATTTCATCTGCACGTGCATTTCGTGCACTGTGGCTGCGCTCTTATCGTAAAGCTCCCGAATGGCTGGGTGGTGTGGTTTATGAAGACCCATGGCTGGCAGGCGGCCACAATGGCCTTTCCAACTCTGAAGATCCTGAAAAGCCTCAGGACCCATATCCACGTGTTGCTGAGCTGCGCAAGACCATGAACGGCTTTGGACTGGAGAAGACACCAATTGTTATGGCTGGCGGTGTCTGGTTTCTTCGTGAATGGAGCAGCTGGATCAATAACCCTGAAATTGGCCCTGTCACATTCCAGTTTGGTACCCGCCCGATGCTGACACAGGAGAGCCCGATCTCCGATGCCTGGAAACAGCGCCTTCTTCAACTGAAGGAGGGCGACATTAAACTGAATAAATTCTCCCCTACCGGCTTTTACTCCTCAGCCGTCTACAACAGTTTTCTGCATGAGCTTTATGAACGTTCGGATCGTGAAATTGCATATATGGATCATGCGGCAGAAGATCATACGGAACCGTTTGTTTTCGGTGTGCGCAACAGGAAAGTGTTTGTCACCAGACACGGCAGGAAACGTGCTGAAGGGTGGATCAGGGAAGGCTTTAGCAAGCCTTTGCAAACACCTGACTCCACGCTTGTTTTTGTCAGCCCTGAAAAGGCAAAAGAGATCAGACAGGATCAACTCGACTGCATGGGATGCCTGTCGCAGTGCGCTTTCTCAAACTGGGCAGCCAACGAAGTGGGAACAACAGGGCGCAAAGCTGACCCAAGAAGCTTCTGTATTCAAAAAGCACTGCAGGAGATTGCCCATGGAGCCAACCCGGATTCACATCTGATGTTTGCCGGGCATGCAGCCTATCGCTTTGCAGAAGATCCATTTTATGCGGGTGGTTTCATCCCTACGGTGAAGCAGCTTGTTGACAGAATTGCTACCGGAGACTGATCAGCTCCATAGCCAGTCCGGACACCCCGTCTGATGGATTCTGATCCCCAAGAATACTCCGCAGCTCTGCAAACTTATTTCGCTGAACAAGCGATGCCGGCCCATCCAGAATCTGTGAAAGCTCGCCGATAATATTTTCCACTGTCGCACACTCCTGAATAAGTTCCGGCATCACCGGTTTATCACCGAGGAGAATGTTAGCAAGGCCCGCGCACTCTGTTTGAACCAGTTTCCTTGCCATCCAGACCGTAACAGGAGAGCTGCGGTAAATCAGAACCGAAGGAACATCCCAGAGGGCCAGCTCCAGTGTTGCCGTACCTGAGACAGCAATAGCAGCATCCGCCCGCAGGGCATATCCGCTTTCCATGCGGTCAACAACCTTGGCTCCGGCGCGGATCAGCGGCATAAGCTGATCATCGGTTACACCCGGTGCGCGGCTGGTAACGGCTTTTAAGTCAGGATATTTTTTTCTTATTTCAAGATAGGCTTCAGACAACAGTGATACATGCCTGCTGACTTCCCCGGGCCTGCTTCCCGGAAGCAGAGCAAGCAGTCTATCACCCTTCTCTATACCCAGATGGCTTTTCAGCTGCTGCCTGCTCCAGCCACCCCTGCAGGCAACAGCACTGGGATTGCCCACATAACTGGCTTCAATTTCATGCTTTTTAAACCATTCAATTTCGAAAGGAAGGATTGATGCAAGCCTGTCCTGAGAAAGCCTGAGCTTTTTTGCACGCCATGCCCCCCATGCCCACAACTTTGGAGCAATATAGTGGAGCACGGGAATACCTTTTGCTTTCAGCTTTCTTCCCAGGCGCATATTAAAACCGGGAAAATCAACAAGAATTGCCAAAGCAGGCTTGTTCTCTTCGGCCCACTGGCACAATGATGCTTCAACACGGTGAATTCTGGGAAGTGCACGAATCACATCCCCGATTCCCATGACATTCAGCTCATCCATTTGATGAATCACATGACATCCGGCCTGAGTCATCGCCGGTCCGGCAACACCAAAAAAACTGAATGTGGAATTTTCCTGTAGCATGGCACGAATCACAGCAGAGGCATGCAGATCTCCCGATGCCTCCCCCGCACAGATCAATATCTTATCCGGGATCTGATTCATCCCTGTTCATGCCATAAACAGATATCCCGTACTGCTGTGCCAGTTCACCGATTCGGTGGCGCTCAAGCATCAGGGTTGAGCCCGCTTCAACCGCAAGGGCTGAACAACCGGAAGCATGCATAACTTCCAGGGTGTCCGGTCCAAATGCAGGCACATCAAAGCGAAAATCCTGCTCAGGCTTGGCAACCTTAATAACAACAGCCTTACCATTGCCAAGAGCCCCCCCTCGTTTGATTGCTTCATCCGTACCCTCAATGGCTTCAACGGCCAGTACCGCCAGGTCCTGAACCACAACCGTCTGTCCGATATCCATCCCGGCAATACCTTTTGCATGTATGAAGCCGAATTTCATGTCGGCAATATTTTTCCTGCTCATCTTCGGACCAAAGAGGTGCCCTTGAGAGGCCATCATCTTGCCCGCATGCATAACCTGAGAGAGTACAGAGATTCCGGCATCGGCAAGGATATTGGTCACTGCTATCATAATGGAGTCATCTTTACGGTCAGGAAGCGTGAGTAATCCTTTCAAGGCGACAAAATCAGGGCGGAAGTTTCTAAAAAGAAGAAGTTTTCGAACTTTCCCGGCCATGATCACCTCAGTGACTCCGGCATGCCTGAAGGCTTTGATCATACTGCCGATCTGCCCGACATGAAGCCAGCAGGTTGAGGCTGTAAGTGATTCTATCCTGGATGAAGTCTCTTCTCTTACTGCAACGGCGTGAACCTCATATCCAAGCCTGTTCAACTCTTCGGCCATCTCCAGAGGAAATGAACCATAGCCGGCAATCAGGCCGATTTTTGGATCATCAGACACAGTGGAAGCTTCAAGCCGGACTATTGTGACGCGTCCCGACGGTGCGTTGTCATGCCTCGCTCGGCAGTTCTGACAAACTCAATCAGGTGCAGCACGTCAGCATCATCACCGGCGATGGATTCCGCCTCGCTCATTCGCTCACCAATCTTGCCACTTCCCTGAAGCAGGATGCGGTAAATCTCCTTGAGTATTCTGATACGCTCATTACTGAAGCCGCGCCTTCTCAGGCCGATAAGATTGAGCCCCGCCAGACCGGGCCGATAACCACCGGCAGTAAGGCAGTATGGTGGTATGTCCTTAACAACACCGCTCATGCCTCCGATCATGGAGTAACGGCCAATACGGATAAACTGATGTATGGCAGACATGCCGCCAATAATCGCTCCGTCATCAATTTCAACATGCCCGGCAAGCGTCACTGCATTTGCCATGACAATCCCGCTGCCAAGAAGGCAGTCGTGAGCAACATGGGAGTAGGCCATCAGCAGATTGTCGTTACCGATCCGGGTCAGCATACCGCCCCCCTCAGTACCGGGATTAATGGTTACGTTTTCCCTGATCGTATTTCCATTGCCAATGATGACCTCAGAAGGTTCGCCGTGGTACTTCAGATCCTGAGGCTCGTGTCCGATACTGGAAAAGGGGAAAATACGATTGTCTGATCCAATGCTTGTATGTCCTGAAATCACTACATGTGAGATCAGTTTACACCGATCTCCTATTTTTACATGCTCATCGACAATGCAGTAAGGACCAATTTCTACATCGCTGCCAATTTCCGCATGCTCTGAAACTACGGCGGAAGGATGAATCATCGGGGACACTATACGTTTTTAGGCATGAGAGATGCCATAAGGGTTCCCTCACATACAAGGTTACCATCCACGAAAGCTTCGCCTTTAAACCTCCACATGTTTCCCCTGCGACGGAGGCAGGTCAACTCAAAGAGAAGCTGATCTCCGGGACGCACAGGTTTACGGAAACGGACACCGTCAATACCGGTAAAAAAGACCAGAAACTCCTGATCTTTCGGTGCTGACTGAAATGCCAGTATACCGCCGACCTGGGCCATCGCTTCCACAATCAAAACGCCTGGCATAACCGGAAAATCCGGGAAATGCCCCATAAAGTGCGGCTCATTCGCAGTCACATTCTTAATCGCTCTGATCGACTTCTCAGGCGTAAAATCGAGCACTCGATCTACCAGAAGAATCGGGTAGCGATGTGGAAGATAGGAAATTATTTCATCAATATTCAACGTAGGCATCACTTTCTCTCAATGTTTTTGCTATTTTTTTCGAATCTGCTTCCAGATTTCAGGAAGTCTGACTATTAATGCTGAAACCTTAAGCCATGTCCGGTGCGGCATGACAGGGAACCCGGCATAGGTGCCACCGGCGTCGAGATTACCCAACACGCCGCTCTTTGCTGCAAGCTTAACTCCATCACCGATTACAAGGTGACCGGCAATACCCGCCTGTCCGCCAATCTGACACCCGGCGCCAATCTTTGTGGAGCCTGAAATGCCGACCTGACTGGCCATAATGCTGTATGGGCCAATTTCAACGTTATGGCCAAGTTGAATCAGATTGTCCAGCTTGACTCCCCGCCTGACAACAGTATCGCCAAGAGCGCCCCGGTCGATACTGCTGTTTGCACCAACCTCTACATCGTCTTCGAGCACGACACGGCCGGTCTGGGGTATTTTCAGGTGCTCTTTACCATCCCATGCATAACCAAAACCGTCTGAACCAATAACCGCGCCCGACTGAAGAATGACCCTGTCACCCAGCACAGAGCCATGGCTTACTACTGAGCGCGCATGAATGATGCAGGATTGGCCGATAGATACCCCTCTTCCAATCACGGAGCCTGCATGAACAATGGTTCCGGAGCCTACCGTAACATCCTCTTCAATGACCACACAGGGGCCTACATCAACATCATCGGCCAACGAAGCAGTCGGATCGATCACGGCCGTGACATGGCGTTTTCCGGACGCGCGTGGGGATGGATTAAAATGACGCTGCAATTGCGCAAATGCCAAATATGGATCGGCAAGTTTGATAAGTGTCCTGCCATCATCCTGATCATTAGAAAAACCGGCTGAGACCAGAATCACGCCTGCATTGGAATTGCGCAAGTCATCCTTGTACTTCATATTGGCAAGGAAGGAGGCCTCACTCTCAGTCGCGTTCTGAAGTGTATTTACACCTTTGATTTCAACCGATGAATCACTGCCGCAAAATTGCCCGCCCAGTAGTTCAGCCAGCTCTTTTATATTCAAAACAGACCGTTCTTAATAACTTCTTATTTATCCAGAAGTTTGGTGATTTCACTTGTTACGTCATGAGCAGGGTTGGAGTAAAGCACAATCTGTGCTTTGGGAAGAATAAGGTCATATCCGCCCTTCTTTCCGAACTCTTTAAGAACCTTGGCAAGCTTCAGGCCTTGAGCAGACCGAAGCCTGTTTTGTTCACCATTAATCTCTTCCTGAGCATCCTGCTGTTTACGGGTATAGAGCTTCCTGAGCTCTTTAATTTCCGACTGCTTCTGTGATAAGCGCTCAGGCGACATCGCCATCGTCTGACTAAGCATATTTTTTTCTGCCTGCTCAATCTGAACACGCAGGGCATCCAGCTCTTTCTGTTTATTTGTTATCAGAGCTTTTATTCGATTTGAGCCAACTTGAAACTCTTTGGTGTTTTCAATAGCGATATTCAGATCAACAAAACCGATTTTTATATCTGCAGCATTCGCCATTGCTGCGGGCAAGAGGCTAACTGCCAGAATAACGCCAAATAGTGGTTTAAGCTTCATATCAACTCCTAAATAAATAAATAACCAATAACTAACTAACTTTAAAAAGATCCACCCAGTGCAAACTCAAAACTTCGCACAAGATCTCCCGCCACCTTTTTGATCGGAAAGCCCCAGACCATTCCTATCGGACCTACCGGTGACATCCACTCAAGGCCTACACCCGTTGAGCTACGCATCTTTGATGGAGAGAACTTTTCTGACAGGTTTAGTGTCGCTGCTCCAACAGAAGTGTTAACACTGCCCCAAAGTATGCCGGCATCAAGAAAAAACACACCACGAAAGCCTTCTGTCTCAATATATGGAATTGGAAAGAACAGATCCAGGGATCCCCGGAACATCTTGTCACCACCAATAATATCACCCGTAACCGGATCCCGTAATGTTATACCATATGAATCGAATCCACGAAGAGACCCGATACCCCCCATAGAGTAGCGACGGAAAAGTGGTATATCTACATCTCCGTAACCTTCAAGGTACTTGCCTTCAAATGTTGGGCTGAAAACAAAACCTGCACCCAATGGGAAATAACTCTTTGTTGAGGCCGTTACCTCCAGAAACTTATTGCTTCCACCAAGGCCGGCTGCATTGAATCCAAGGGATTCCCGATGTCCTTCAGTAGGCCCCACTAATCTGTTGCGTGTGTCCCATGTGACAGACTGGCAAAGCAGCCGCGTTGACTGAACCCCTTCCTGAGCCTTTAAAACCAGACTGGCAGTCACGGGGATCTCGGTAAGCTTGGATCGGGAAAAGCTATAACCTACAGCGTATGTGATATCCTCCGACAGGGGTATACCGAAATTCACTCCACTGCCAATAGTATTCTGTTTATAACCCAGGTAGTCACCCAGCTTTGTTTGCTGTTTAAAAAGATTCAGCGAAGCTCCAATATCAGAATCAAGAAAATATGGATCGCTCACAGTGATATCAAAATTCTGGGTTGAGCCACCCAGCTCCGCAGTGCCTTTGGTGGTAAACCCTTTACCCAGAAAGTTCTTCTCTTCCACTGAACCTGTAAAGAAAACCTTTTCAATTTGAGAATAGCCGGCACCTATTGAAAAACTACCGGTTTTATCCTCTTCAAGGTCGATATTCATCTGTACCTGATCATCAGCCTTACCTTTTTCAAGGGTAGTGCGTGCATCCTTAAACAGGCCTGTACGATTCAGACGTTCTTTACTCCGGTTGATGTTGCTGGCCGAATAGCGTGCACCCTCGAATTGCCGAAGCTCCCTGCGAACCACACGATCTTCTGTCTTCTCATTTCCGGAGACCTGAATACGCTCTATGTAAACCTCCCGACCTTTCTCGATATCAAAGGTAACAGACACCTGGTTTGAAGCTATGTCACGATTCAGGAGAGGTGTCACACTGGCAAATGCGAAGCCTTCATCACCAACTTTCTCTTCCATCGCACTGATTGAATTGCGAAGATCCGTCAGTGAATACACCTCTCCCTCTTCAAGTTCAATGGCCTCCATTAAGACTTCACGCGATGGAACCAGGTCTCCCTGTACATCAATCTTGCTCACGCTGTATTGAGGCCCTTCGTGGAGAGAAAATGTCAGATAAAAAGCTTTTTTATCAGGTGTTAGAGAGAGCTGCGCCGTTTCAATGGTAAAATCCAGATACCCGTTGTCCAAATAGTGCTGTTGCAGCAGTTGGGTGTCCCCTCCAAATCGCTCTTTACTAAACACATCCCTGTCAGTAAACCAGCTTACGAGATCAGACTCCCGGGATGCCAGCACGTCTCTTAATTTACTGTCTGAGAATGCCATGTTATTAATGATCTGAATTCTCTTGATATGAGTGATCTCCCCTTCACTGATATTCAGGGTCAGGGCGATTCTTCCATCTTCCCCGGCTACTGTTTCAGCTGTCACATCAACCTGATAGTAACCCTTCTTCAGATATGCTTTACGAATCGTATCGCGATCACTTCTCAGCTTGGCCGCACTAAAAACCCTGCCGGGTTTCAGCTCCAGTTTTGGCTCAAGGACTTTATCAGAAATTTCATCATTGCCGACAATTTCCCGTTTGGAAATCAATGGGTTTTCCTTGACTGTATAGACCAGGCGAATGCCATCTGCTTCAGGATTTCCCACGACATAAACATCTTCAAAAAAGCCGGTTTTAAAAAGGCGTTTAACATCCTGGCTGATTGTTTTTCTGCTTAATATTTCACCGGCCTTCATTTCAACCCTGGCCAGGATCGCTCCACTTTCAACATAGCGATTTCCGGAAACTTCGATAGAGGAGACTCTCTTTTCAACCCCCTGCTCTGCAGAGAGCCCGACCGTTGGCAACAGCGTCAGTGTAACAGCAAACAATGCGCTGCAGTGGCGTGAAAACAATCTTTGAAAAACGGAGCGCATCCTAACCTCTAAATAACCGTATCAAATCATTATAAAATGCAAACAACATCAAAACGACAATCAGACTTATCCCGATAATCTGGGTTCGTTCCATCGTTGTCGGAGAGAGCGGTTTGCCTCTCACTTTCTCAAGAGCGATGTATACCAGATGCCCCCCATCAAGAACGGGAACGGGAAGAAGATTCAAGACGGCGAGATTAACCGATATCAGAGCTAAAAACGACATAAAAGCGATCAGCCCCAGTTCAGCTGTTTGTCCTGCCAGCTGCGCAATGGCAATTGGCCCGCCCAGATTCTCGGGTGAAATAGCAGAGGTGACCATTTTTCCCAACACCTGAACCGTCATCATGGTCATTTCCCATGTGCGCTGGAATCCAAAAGAGAGGCCTTCAACAATACCCATCCGGTA
Source organism: Mariprofundaceae bacterium (assembly GCA_021734365.1). Lineage (GTDB taxonomy): Bacteria > Pseudomonadota > Zetaproteobacteria > Mariprofundales > Mariprofundaceae > WSZY01. The sequence goes on from JAIPJD010000027.1 coordinate 14,050, forward strand.
GATCACAGGCTCATGAATGGGAGAAGCTGCCAGGCGTACACCTATTCTTCCGTAACCGGACTCATCGACGGTGGGAACAACGCTAAGATTTAAAACCGTTTCACCGCGCTGAACCTGAAAAAAGACGGCCTCTCCCGCTCTGCTGCGAATGACCTCAATCAGATCCCTGATACTGGTAACGGGCTCACCCTGAACCCGGAAGATATGGTCACCGGACAGCATACCCCCCTGTCCCGCTACAGAGTTTGCCGCCACCGAATCAACCACAACCTTAATGCCGGGGGAAATTCCAAGCGCTTCCTCTGAAACATTGACCAACAGCACATCCTGTTCAGTAGATGGAAGATGAAAACGCAGCGGTATAAGCACCCCGTTACGATCCACTTCCATCACCGCACTGTTGCCGGCAACCTGCTTCATCTTCTCTTCAACCTGAGACCAGGAGTGAACAGAAGATCCGTTCAATGTGCGGATGATATCCCCTTCCAGCATCCCTGATTGTTCAGCCACAGATGCGGGGGTTATATTTCCAATTACGGGAGGAACCACCGACTGGCCAATCCAGCCAATTAACATATAGGCCAGAATTGCAAAGAAAAAGTTAAACAGCGGCCCTGCCACAGCTACAGACGCTCTCTTCCATGGCGGTTGAACATCAAATGATCGCGACCTCTCTTCATCGGAGAGTGGCTGTTTGCTATCTTCATCCTGCTCTGATGAGTTTTCGCCCAGCATTTTGACATAACCACCAAGTGGAATGGCCGCAATGACATACTGAACCTCTCTATCTCTGCTCCACCATGATATCAGTGCCGGGCCAAAGCCGATCGAAAACTTCTCGACCTTAATCCCAAGCTTTCTGGCAACGATAAAATGGCCGTATTCATGCACAGCAATCAGTAGTGAAATGGCAACAATAAATGCCAGGGTCGTGTGCAATGTCTCTAACACTTTATTATCACCTCTTCTGTTAAGCGCCGTACTTCACGATCATGCGACCATACATCTGCTACTGTTTCTACGGGGTGATTTTCCACCCGGGAGAGTATTAACTCAACACTCTCAACAATCTTCATAAACCCGATTTTCCGGTTTCGGAATGCCTGATTGGCAATCTCATTTGCAGCATTAAAGGCAATCGCCAACGAGTCTTCACCCCGCATTACATCCTGTACCAGTCGCATGGCCGGAAAGTGCTTTTCATCAACTTTCTGAAATTCAAGTGTTCCGGTTTTTACCAGATCAAGCCATGGGATTCCACTGGCAAGGCGTGGAATGGACTGCATGGCGTAAGCAATAGGTGAACGCATATCAGGCTCTGCCAACTGCGCCAGAACTGAGCCATCCCGATACTCAACCATGGCATGAACAATACTCTGTGGATGGATGATTGCAGAGAGTTTCTCAGGTGGCATGTCAAACAGCCACTTAGCCTCAATCAACTCCAGTGCCTTGTTCATCATGGTTGCTGAATCAACACTGATCTTGGCACCCATCTCCCAGTTCGGGTGGGCTATGGCCTCCTCCGGCGTCACGTCACAAAGCGTTTCAGGGTTCCGTTTTCTGAATGGCCCGCCCGAAGCGGTAAGTATTATTTTTGTCACCGAATCGTGATCGTGCCCACATAGCGCCTGATGCACTGCCGCATGCTCGGAATCAACAGGCACAACCGTAGCGCCATGCTCCTTTGCTTCCTGCATGAAAATCCGCCCGGCACTGACCAGACACTCTTTGTTTGCCAACCCAACACGTTTCCCGGCACGCACTGCCGCCAATGCAGCCGGCAACCCGGCCAAACCCACCATGGCAGCCAGAACCATATCAACCGATGACTCGGATGCAGCTGCAATCGCGGCATCCATACCGGCTTCCAGTCGCACCCCTGAAGGTAGTGTTCCTTTCAGTTTTAAAACTGCATCGGGACGGGTCATGACCACCAGTTCAGGGCGCACTGATTCAGCAAGCTGTCTCATTTTTTCCGCATTCTGATGCCCGACCAGTGCATACACAGAGAACTGTTCGCGATGCTGGAGTATCACGTCAATCGTACTTCTGCCTATCGAGCCTGTGGCACCGAGCAGGGTCAGCTTCATAACATCGCCATCCAGATCAGCCCAACAACAGGAATTGAGGGAAGCAACGCATCAGTCCGATCAAGAATTCCACCGTGACCCGGCAACATGGAGCCACTGTCTTTCACGCCAACAGCCCGTTTCAATGCAGACTCAGCCAGGTCACCACCAACAGAAAGCAGTACAAGAAGTATCGACAGCATCAGCGCCACAGAGGGAGCCATTCCCAGTATCAATACCCATACTGATACTGCACCGAGGGGGCCGAACAGCAGAGCGCCAAGGAGCCCTTCTCTGGTTTTTCCGGGGCTGACTGCAGAGCAGAGTTTCCTTGAACCAAAGGCCCTGCCGGTAAAGTAGGCGGCAATATCAGCGCTCCAGACCCCAACCATGGCACCGGCAAGAAACCAGACGCCCCCATCCTGGCGGTGAATCACCATGACTGACCAGACAAAGATCAGCAGAAGCGTCATCATCCACTGTGCATAAACAAGGCTTTTGAAATCATCCTGAAGCAAAGATTCATCAGAATTCCATAAGAAAATCAGCGTCCATACAACCATCGTACAAAGAATAGCTGCCAGAACCCCATGGCCACTTCCATCCGGAAGCGCAGCCCATAAAACCAGCAGCAGGGCCCAGGAAAACAGCGAAGCCAGGCCATACAGGATAATTTTTCGGACACCTGCCATGACCAGAAGTTCTGCTGACATCAGTAATCCGGCAACGACCGCAACAGCATCAAACCATGGATCCGGCAGATAAAACATCCATACAATGGTAAAAGAAAACAGGAGTGAGGCTGTAATGATCCGCCGGTTCAACTCACTCATCGGCCACCTGTTCACTTGTCAGGCCAAAGCGCCGTTCACGGGATGAATAATCACCTATGGTTTGATTAAATTCATCTTTTGAATAATCGGGCCAGTATGTGTTACTGAAAAAGAACTCTGCGTAGGCAGCATCCCAGAGATGAAAATTGGAAATTCTGAATTCTCCTCCTGTCCGAATCAGAAGGTCAACAGGAAGCAACTCACTGCGCCAGAGAAATGAGCGGAACTGACCGGCATCAATCGATTCGATTGCAGCAAACGGATCACTCTGTTTGCACGCCCACGCACAGGCCCGCTTGACACCTTCCACGATCTCCTGTTGCCCGCCATAATTCAGACATAGAATCAGATCAATGCGTCTGTTTTTCCTGGTTTCATAACAGGCTTTCGTAACGGCCTGTTGAGCCCGTTCGGGTAGAACAGAAATATCGCCGAGAGTCAGAAGACGAACGCCGCTTTTCTGCATCCGGGGCAGTTCCCGGGGTAAAAGTGAGGCCAGAATCGCCATGAGTCCACGCACCTCTGCTTTAGGACGATCCCAGTTTTCAGTCGAAAATGCATACAGAGATATCTGTTTAACCCCTGTGTCGGCAGCCCATTCAACCACCTCTCTGGCACGTTCCGCTCCCCGACGATGCCCCTCCAGACGGGGAAACCCGCGTTGTTTGGCCCAGCGTCCATTGCCATCCATGATAATGGCTACGTGCTTGGGAACGGAACATAAGGCTCCACCAGTGGACCGGGTCATCAGCAGCTGTTAAACCGTCAAAATCTCTTTTTCTTTATGCTCAACAACCTGATCAACTTCAGTGATAAACTGGTCGGTAATTTTCTGTATCTTTTCCTGAGAGGATTTACTCTCATCTTCAGGAAGAGAATCATCTTTTTTAACCTCATCATTGGCATCACGGCGGATATTCCTGATTGAAACCTTGGCTCTTTCACCAACCTGCTTCACCTGTTTCACCAGCTCTTTACGACGATCCTCCGTCAGTTCCGGAAACATAATACGGATAATCTCACCGTCATTGCTGGGATTAAGTCCAAGATCTGAGGCCAGGATTGCCTTCTCAATCTCTCCGAGCATCGTTTTTTCCCAGGGAGAGATGGTGATCACTCTCGGTTCGGGAACCGCAAGATTGGCCACCTGATTCAACGGCACATCCGAGCCGTAGTAAGGTACAAATACATGGTCGAGAACCGATGCGTTAGCACGGCCGGTACGAATCGTTGCCAACTCTGTTTTCAGAGCTGTAATACTCTTCTGCATTCTGGTCTCTAGCGCGTCAAACATCGTTTTTCTCCTCTTCCCAAACAAGGGTTCCCACTGACTCTCCGGAAACAGCCTTCAGCATCTGCCCCTGTGCGGTAACATTAAAAACAATAATCGGCATCTGGTTATCACGGCAAAGTGACATTGCCGTCGCATCCATTACGCCAAGCTGGCGGTTCAGGGCCTCGGTAAATGTCAGGGTATCATAACGCATCGCTTCAGGGTCTCGCATGGGGTCTGAGGTGTAAACACCATCAACTTTGGTTCCCTTCAGCACCACATCTGCCTGAATCTCCATGGCTCGAAGCGATGCGGCTGTATCGGTCGTAAAATAGGGATTGCCTGTTCCGGCAGCGAAAATGATGATCCGCCCTTTTTCAAGGTGGCGAACGGCACGGCGGCGAATATAGGGTTCAGCAATCTCCCTGACATGCAGGGCGGAAATAACCCGGACGGATTCGCCGTGACGCTCAATCGCATCCTGAAGAGCAATGGCATTCATGATGGTTGCCATCATACCCATAT
>JAIPJD010000028.1 GCA_021734365.1 Mariprofundaceae bacterium
CACAGCACTGCAAACAGTGCAATGAAGATGGGCGAGGTGTAGTTAAGCATCAGTGCATCGGTAAGATGCAGGTGCTTAAGGGCGTAAAAATAGAGATACATCGCCGTCAGTCCGGAGATTGCGCGTAACAGGTGCAGATGAAACCGGTCTGATCTCAACGAGACACGGTTGCGCAGTAACAGCGGCAGAAGAATGAGCAGGGCAATGAAATTGCGGAAAAACACCACCTCTGTCTGCGGCAGGTCAAAGCTGACCATGCGGACACAGGCTGCCATGGAGGCAAGGCTGGCGGCTGACAACAGTGCGAAACCGAGCCATGCGGCATTGCCTGACATGCTATCAGACGTTGAACGGGCCTGTTTCAGGGTCACTTCAGTTCACCAATCCCGCCAATCCCGCATTGCGGCCGAATTCGGACTCTCCTTCACCATGACAGGAGTGGCACTGTGCGGCTCTGGACGATGCTGCAAACGTGTGTGTCATGGTGGAAACCTTTTTGCCTGTGAGATAGCGAGATATAACAACAGTGAACTATGAAGCAATCAGACTGCCTTCTCAATTGCTTCCGGGTGGCTGTTTGACCAAATAAGAAAAAGGCCTGCACTCACACGGATAACCACGCTACCCCTCTGCGTACGAGCAGCTTTCTCAGCTCCTCAATCAGGAAGATCACAAACGGTGCCAGCACGATGAGACTCCATGTGGAGAGGGCGATCTCCGCCGTGAAAAAGATATGATGCAGGGACGGCGTATAGACGATGATGAGAACAAACCCGACCTCCACTATGACACCAAGCATGATCCAGCGGTTAAGCCGTGCCAGATATGGGAATGCACTCTGACGGCTCGTGCGGCAGGCCATCACATTGCCAATCTGGCAGAAAATGATGGTAGCCAGGAAGGCTCCTGATGCCTGCAGATGCAGCAGGGCATCACCTGGCAGTTGCTGCCCCCAGATCCAGCCACCACCGTATAGCACGGCAAAAAAGGTGCTGAACGCAAAAGCCGCTTCAGCCATGCCGATAATGGCGTAGCTGCGAATAAAGGTGCGGATGCTGACCAGCCGTTCATCTCTGCGGCGCGGTGGCTGCAGCATGGTGTCTGCTTCCGGAGGTTCGTTGCCCAGGCCGATGGCGGGGATCATGTCAGTAATCAGGTCAATCGCCAGAATCTGAATTACGGTAATCGGCAGTGGAATTGGCAGCAGTACGTAGGCAATAAACGGGAGGATCTCCGGTATGTTACTGGTCAGGATATAGCTGATGAACTTCCTGATGTTCTCATATACTGCCCGTCCCTCTTCGATGGCCTTGATGATAGTGGCGAAGTTGTCATCAAGCAGGATGATGTCGGAGGCCTCCTTGGCTACATCGGTGCCGTGCAGTCCCATGGAGATGCCGATATCGGCCCGCTTCAGTGCAGGTGCATCGTTGACGCCATCACCGGTAACCGCCACCACCTCACCCATACTTTTCAGGGCCTCGACAATATCGAGTTTCTGTTCCGGTGCGATGCGTGCGAACAGCACCTCTTCGTTTTTCAGTGCTGTACACAGAAGTTCCGGGCTCATCGCGGCCAGCTCCGCACCTTCAATAACACGTGGCCTGCTGACGATACCCAGTTTGCGTGCGATATAACTCACTGTCTCCGCCTTATCACCACTGATGACGATAATGCGGATGCCGGCGCTTCTGCATGCGGATACCGCAGCCGGCACTTCAGTGCGCGGCGGGTCAACCATCGCCACCAGCCCGACAAACACCAGACCTTCCGCCTCTTCCTCAGCCTGTTCCACTACCCGGTAAGCCAGTGCCAGCACCCGCAGCCCCTGCGCGGCATAGTGGTTGGCTTGTTGGATGAGATGTTCCCGTTCATCTTCGTGCAAAGTCCTTACCAGCCCTTCGCTGTGTACCTGAGAGCAGCGCGAAATGATTACATTGGGTGCTCCCTTGACGGTCATGAACAGGGTGCCGCCCTGCGTGGCGTGCATGGATGACATGTACTTGCTGTCCGAATCAAACGACCGGTTGTGCCTTAATTCAAAGGTGCTGCGCAGTGCATCGAACCCGCCCTGTTTATCGACATAGGTTGCCATCGCCGTTTCGGTAGGGTCACCCTTGAATTGTGCCTGTCCATGATTGTTATTGTGGTTCACTGAAATCGAGTCGTTGCACAGAGCCATGATCTCAAGCCCGGTGCGGGCTGCACGGTTGTCCCTTAAACGCTCATCATCATTTGCATCAATCTCGGTAAAGTCGAGATAGAGTGACTCCACATGCAGCTGGTTGCGCGTCAGGGTGCCGGTCTTGTCCGTACAGATAACCGTGGTGCTGCCGAGGGTCTCGACTGAAAGGATGTTTTTCACCACGGCATTGCGTTTACCCATACGCAGAGAAGACTGTGTGAGGGCAAGGGTAACAGTAGGCAGCAGTCCTTCCGGAACATTGGCAACGATAATGCCGATGGCAAACACAAGATTGGTCCAGAAAGGGTTGCCTATAAAAAAGCCTGCCAGAAAAAAGGTAAAACCGATTCCCAGTGCGAGCCAGGTGATTTTACGGACAAAGTCCTGTATCTCTTTCTGCATCGGTGTCAGATCGTGCTCAACCTCCCGGGAGAGCTCGGAGATGCTGCCGATGTTCGTGGTTCGTCCGGTTCTTGTGACCAGCATCAGGGCGTTGCCCCTGATGACCGTAGCGCCCGAACTGGCCATGCACGCATTGTCCACCACCGCATTAAAGGCTGTCTTGAAGAGTGGTTCCGACTCTCCGGTAAGGATTGATTCATCAACCAGCAGTTGATTTGCTTCAAGAATCACACCATCGGCCGGAATCTTATCCCCCTCCTGAAGAAACAGGACATCTCCCGGAACCACCTCCTCGGCATCCAGAATTACCTTTTCACCATTGCGCAGCAGTGCCACCTGTTTGGGGATATAGTCGAGAAAGGAGACCATCAGTTTTTCGACTTTGTGGTTTTGATAGAATGAGACCAGGGCATTGAGCACAACGACGAGTGTCAGGGCTGCGCCGATCATCTCATAGCCGTCGCCGGGGCTGAGGAAGTTTGCAAAAAAGGCGAGCAGGGCGGCGGCCAGCAGCAGCAGTGGAAACAGTGCTGTGAACTCCTTGAGCAGCATCAGCCACTGCGAGTGTGCCCGATGGAAAACGATCCGGTTCCTGCCATACCGCTGCTGACGTTCCAGAGCCTCCACATCGCTTAGCCCTTTTTCAGTAACAGCGAGGGTGCTCAGCAGGGCATCTCTGCTGCTGCCAGAAGCCGGCGGTGGCACGGCATGTTTCGTCATACCCTGAGTTATAGCAGGTTGGGCCGGGCTTGGCTGATCAATAGAGGCTGCTTCGGGGGAAAAGAAAAAGGCCTGCCGAGAAGGGGGGAGTACGGCAGGCCTTTTCCCAACTAACCGGTTACGGCTGACAGTGTTGACCTGTAACAAAACTGTCAGGGTTGCTCTGAGAAACGTACTTTAATTACATCTCCGGCACAATAGTGCACATGCTGCCCGTCAACTCTGTAGCCGGCTCACACGGTATCAGGCTCCGGGCTCATCATCAGGTTTGAGCAGCTTATCCAGGCCTGCAAAGGGGGAGTAGGTGCCACGGTGCTCTTCACGATCGGGTTTGCTGTGCCCGGTTTCGAATTTGGAGTGCTCGTGATCATGGCAGTAGATACAGAGCAGCTCCCAGTTGCTGCCGTCAGGCGGGTTGTTGTCGTGGTTATGATCTTTGTGGTGCACCGTCAGTTCGCGCAGCTGTTTGCCTTCGAAATCCCGCCCGCAACGGCCGCACACCCACGGAAACAGCTTCAGTGCCTGTTCGCGATAGTTGACCGGTTTCATCTCGCTCTCTCCCCGGCTCTCATCGCTTCCATTGAGCAATAAGAGCATCCTTGCACTCATCCGCCCATTCACAGGTGTCACTGGTCTCCGGGCAGGAGTCCCGAACATCTGTTCGAAAACAGGGTGTGCCTCCTTCAGCATCCTGAATATGACGGACAAGACGTGTTACCGTCATATTCTTTGTGATGAAAACACCATTGGTGATGGCCCGGATACTTAATTCAGCAGGGATTTTCATAGTGAGTGTTATAGCAGATTTGGTTCGGGAAGGTCTACCCCTGACCGGAGCCGGATGGATGAAGAGGGCCGTTGGGGTGGTGAGGGCTCTGGTTTTGAGAGCATTCAACGCATGCAAAGAAAAAGGCCTGCCAACGAGGGGGAGAGATCGGCAGGCCTTCAACTTGTTGTTCTCTGTGAACACCGCAAACAGTGGGCATGCTTTGAATCAAAATATGTGTCCCGGGCCACAAAAAATGTGATTTGATAGTTCGCTCCATACAGGGCTATACTCATGCGAAGGGGCGTATGGATGCTTGAATTTCAAAGCCAGCTTAGTCGATCAGGCCGTACGGGCTTCGGAATGAGCGGGAGCAGGTGATGGTTGAGATAAGTTCCGAAAAAGAGAATCCCGGCTGGAAACTCTACCTGATTCCCGGTTTTATCATTGTCATGGGGATGAGTGTTGTGCTTGCCGCGCTCGATGTGATTCCTGCTGATCCGGATAGCTTCCATGCCCCGCGCTGGGTGGTTGCTACATTCGGTATGATGTTCGTTTTAGCAGGCGTGATGCTTCTGTTCTCGGACTATCCGAGGATTCGCCATTCGCTGGCCACGCTGATGGTGCTCTGCTTTGCTGTCGGCACGGCGTGGGTATCGCTTTACTCTATTCCGGAGGAGTGGAGCGGGGGCATCGGGTTCCTCTCTCCTCACACCAACGGCATGATCGCCAAGACATTCGCAGGCCTCGGCGCCCTGGTTCTCTTCTATGCCTTCATTCATATGCTGATCCAGCTGATTACTGGGAAGATTCCGAAACTTCCGAAAGGCTGAATTGCCATGCAGCACGATGGGACGTAAAGTTGTTTTGATTGTTCGGGAGGACAGGGGATATAAATTCCGTTTTTATAATTAATCTGAAATCTGTGCAGCAGTGATGAGTTCGAAACCGTTGTCATTTGAACGGGAAGTGCTACTATTTCGTTATCATCTGATGATAACCACTTAGGAAAGATGCTTCCATGAAGGATGATACGGGTCTGGAGACGCTGCTAAGTCTGGACAGTGAAATATTCCCGATGGATAACGGCTACTGGACCAAGTTTGAAGTGAAGAAGGTTGGACGCTCTGATCGGGTTCCCCATGGTGTCAGATATTCACTGACGCTTCATGACAGGAGCAATCGCAGGGTCTTTGGCATTGATAATGCTCATGGGTTCAAGCCGAAAAGAAAGAGGTTCGGTGCTGCGAAAACGACCTGGGACCATCAGCATGTGAAGGAAAAAGTGCTGCCTTATGAGTTTGAATCTCCGGAAAGTTTGCTGGAGGATTTCTGGAATGAGGTTGAGCGAATTATCGGTGGAAAATAGAGGTGGAGAAGATGCATAAAGTGGTAAAGGTTGGAATCATTTCGCAGTCTGATTACCGCAAGCGAACCATCTCGATTGCGAAAGGTGAATACAGGCCGGGGAAAGATGAGCCGAAGATCTGGTTTGAATCCTTAAGTTCGATGGCGCAGGTGTTAAGCAGAGAAAATCAGGCGCTGTTAAGAATTATTCTTGAGAAGAAACCACACTCTCTTGCCGAGCTGGAGCAGCTTACGGGGAGAAAGAAGGCCAACCTCTCCAGAACGTTGAAAACGCTCGAACGCTATGGTGTTGTAACACTCGACAGAGAGAAAAACAGGGTTATTCCCAAAGTTCATGCTACTGACTTCAAGGTTGAATTCGGGCTGAACTACAGCTCTTCCATGGCCGCATGACAGACTCTTCAAATCACAATCTATGACTTCAAATCTGTAAATTTCCATACGGTGCGAAAGCACCTAAGGTTGTTTCAATTCTTTGGGGGTCAGGGGATGATTTCAGACAACAGTTCTAATCTAATTTTCTCACCTTCGGATTTTGTCCGAGGGGAATTAAGTATTGTGTCCCCGGAACTACACGGAGCTACAGTATTGTGCCCCCGGAATTGATGTGAATGGTTGACTAATGTTGCCACCGAAAGGCTTTCATTACGATTGCTGAGGTTCAAATATAAATGTATCGTTTCATTTAGGTGGGAGAAAAATGGATTGTCTTGCTATGGATAAAACATCATCGGTCATATTGCCTTTCTTGAAATGGGCAGGTGGAAAACGGTGGCTTGTTGATAACAACTGTGACTTAATCCCAAGAGACTGCGAACGCTATATCGAGCCTTTTTTGGGTGGTGGATCAGTTTTTTTTCATCTTCAGCCGAACCGAGCAATTCTAGCGGATATGAATGAAGCCCTAATTGAAACGTATGCTCAGATCCGTGATGATACAGAAAACCTTATTGATAAATTACATGAACATCAGCGCAAACATAGCAAAGAGTACTATTATGAAGTGCGTAGTAAAAAATATGTTTCTCCTACTGACCGGGCGGCGCAGTTTCTCTATTTAAATAGGACATGCTGGAATGGACTATATCGTGTGAACTTGAAAGGTGTTTTTAATGTACCTATTGGCACGAAAAGCACTGTAGTATTAAAGACAGATGATTTTCATAGTGTCGCCGAAGCACTTAAAAATTCAAAGCTTCTTGTACAAGATTTTGAGAAGACAATGGCAGGTGCGAGAGAGGGTGATTTTGTTTATGTGGATCCGCCGTATACCGTAAATCATAAAAATAACGGGTTTATAAAATATAATGAGAAAATCTTTAGCTGGGATGACCAAATCCGCCTTAGAGATTGTGTTGTAGATACAATTGATAGAGGGGCAAAGGTAATCGTATCTAATGCAGATCATGAGTCTCTTCGCGATCTTTATGCAAATGTTGGAAACATGAAAACACTTCAACGTTCCAGTGTCATTGCTGGCAAGTCTAGTAAACGAGGAAGGGTTGATGAAATGTTGATTACATCATGGTAAGAGATGTTAAAAAGGCATGGAGAGCTTTTAGGGAGTGGGGAGATAGGCACTAATGTCAAAAGATCATCCATTAATTGATATTGATAAGTTTATTCAAATATCTGACTTAACGACTAGAGAGATTAATACTCGTCGATCAGAATTTATTCAACAAACAGTAAAACCAGAACACCTGAAAAAACATTTGGATGATGGCTGGGAACTGGTTCCTAACAAGCTAAAGTCTTTAGAGAAAATAAAGAAGAAGAAACATCACGGGGAGGCATTTGAGGCAAGGGTATGGGGCCTCTTTGCGCGCATGGGATTCGAGCACATCAATTCAGACAGCGATTTTAAAATAAAATATGGCGACGGTCTTTCTAAACAAATTGATGTAATAGTATGTGACCCAGAAGTCGTTCTTGTTGTGGAATGTAAATCTTCTGAGGCCAAAAGAAAGGGCACCAGTTATAAAGAAAAGATTGGTGAATTTGCATCACTTAAAGATTCTATTAGAGAAGCAATCTATGATGTTTTTCCAGACAAACCAAGCGTAGCATTTATTTTTGCAACTAGTGATATCATCTTACCAGATAATGATAAAAAGCGACTAGAGGGTTTTTCTATTCATCACTTTAACCAAGATGTGATTGACTATTATGAGCAACTTACTGATCACTTGGGAGAGGCTGCAAAATACCAGTTGTTTGGAACGCTATTTAGTGGGCAAACGATACGCAATTTGTCTGTTCGCGTTCCTGCAATACGAGGTAAGGTGGCTTCTGGTGCAACTTTCTATTCATTTAGCATAGATCCAAAAGCACTTCTTAAGCTGGGTTTTGTATTGCATAGAAGTGATGCGAGTGAAGAAGCATCCAAAGCATATCAAAGGCTAGTGAAAAAAGGCCGTTTAGCACAAGTGAGTGATTTTATTGATAATGGGGGCTATTTTCCTAACTCTATAATCATAAATATTCAGACAAAAAAACTTCGGTTCGAAGAGGCTGAGAAAATTGAGCATGACTCCAAGACGACTATGGGGGTGCTCCACTTACCTAAAAGTTATAAAAGCGCATTTATTATTGATGGCCAACACAGGCTGTTTGGATACGCTAAGAGCGCAAACGATTCTCACCATACAATTCCAGTTGTAGCGTTCCACAATCTTCCAGATGATGAACAAACGAGCATTTTTGTAGATATTAATCATTCTCAAAAGTCAGTTCCGGCAAATCTCCTGCAATCTTTAATGGCTGATTTTCACTGGGGGTCATCAAATGAGCGCCTTGCAATTGGCGCCTTGAAAACCAGATTGTTTACAGTGTTAAATGCTGATGATGCAAGCCCATTTTATCATCGCCTTGTATTGGCAGAAGAGGCTAAGTCACATACAAGATGCTTGACATTAAAGACACTAAAGGACTGGGGTTTAAGTTCCAAAACAAATTACTTTGGGATTCTAAAGGGTGACGTGCTTATACAAGACGGACATCTAACTTGTAAGGATTACGATGCGACTTTAAAAAAATCTAAAGAATTTTTTAATGCTATTTTTGGAAAGATTGAAGATGACATTGGTTATCAATGGGCTTTAGGAAGTGCGCCGGAAGGCTTTATCGCTATGAATGTTGGCGTAAGCTCCACAATAAGAATTATTGATGATGTGCTTGAGTTTCTTGTTAAGAGTAAAAATATCTCACCAAATAAACTTTCAGGAAAAGAACTGGCAGAACAAACGTTCCCATACCTTAATTCTGTAATCCGTTTTATAGCTAAGCTTGATTCTGAGGGGATTAAGAAACTAAGAGGAATTTTAGGCAGTGGTGCTGTAAATAAAGTAGTTCGAGAGTTTCAATTTTCGATTCACGAAGATATCCCTGAATTTAATCCAGAGGGTCTTGAGCAATGGATCAAGGATAATTCAGGGCAATATAATGATGCATCGTATCAAATTGGCTACCATCAAATAGAACCTATATTGGACGTTCATATTAAAACTGTTCTTAACAAGTTGTATGGAGAGAAATTTTGGTGGAATAAGGGAGTTCCGGCGGTGGTCCAAAAGCAGTGTGCAACTGCTCGTATTGAATCGCCCTCTGATGAGGTCAATGATTGGGCTTTTTTAACCCCTATACATTATTTCAATATCGTTACTGACAAAAATAACTGGAAGGAATTTGAGAAGACTTTGGCTGCACCTGGTACTGACAACAGCTCAAAGGACAAAAAGTTTTCTTGGATACAGGAATTTAACCTGATTAGGCAAAAATATTCTCATCCTCAAAGAGAAAATATTTCAGAAGAGGAGCATCTCTTCTTGGTTGATCTGGAAAAATGGTTGTCCAGCAGATTAGGCTAATGGGTAGGGGGGTCGGACCAGACAAGAATTCCGAGGGCACAATGTTGAATTAGAAGAGGCAGCCGGATGGCTGCCTTTTTCGTGGTGTTTCAGGGCAATTAACGCTTCAGGCCCGAAGCAGTCCCGGCATTGCGTACACGCTTGCTGTACCGGGTTCGCCGGGCTTCAGTAATGGCTATCGTCTGTTTCGGGAATTTCGGGGACAGTGTACTGAATTAGAAGAGGCAGCCATCCGGCTGCCTTTTTCGTGGTGTTTCGGGGCAATCGGTACTTCATCATTCCCTCATTCAGCATTCACATTCGAGTGAAACTGGTCTATGAAAGATAGAGGGCAGAAGTTCTGTTCAGTACCCGGGGTGAGCATGAAGCATTATCCATATCTGATTATCGGCGGCGGAATTACCGGTATTGCGGCGGTGCGCGGCATCCGAAAGTTCGATACCGACGGCAGTATCGGCATCATCAGCAGCGAACCCCATCCCCCTTATAAACGTCCGTTCCTCTCCAAGGCACTCTGGAAACAGACAAAATTTTCAAAGGTGTGGCTCGCCTACGACAAAAGCAATATTGAGCTGCACCTCTCCACGACAGTCACCCGCATCGACGGCAGGCAGAGGCAGGTCACGGATCAGCAAGGAAATGTTTACTCCTACGACAGGCTGTTGCTGGCAACAGGGGGCACGGCCCGGCATCTGCCGTGGGATGTGGAGGGGCTGATCTATTTCCGCGATCTCGATGATTACCTGAGGCTGAAGGAGCTGGCCCAGGAGGGTCGACACATTGCCGTCATCGGCGGCGGCTTTATCGGTTCGGAAATCGCTGCATCGCTGAATATGACGGGCGTGAAGGTGACCATGATCTTTCCCGAACAGAGCATCGGCGGGCGCATTTTCCCGAAGGCACTGGCTGAATCCATCAACGACTTGTACCGCGCCAGGGGCGTCGTGGTTCTGACTGGCGACACGCCGGAATCGATCACCGGAAATGCCGGCGCCTATGAGATCAGAACCGGGACGGGTAAAACGATCCATGCCGACGGTGTTGTTGCCGGAATCGGCATAGAGTGCAATACGCAACTGGCAGAGCAGGCAGGGCTAAAGGTCGATAACGGCATTGTTGTTAACGAGTTCCTGCAGAGCAGTGACCCGAAGATTTATGCGGCGGGGGATATCGTAAACTTTTTTAATCCTGCTCTGGCTGAAAGGATGCGAGTTGAGCATGAGGACAATGCCAATGTCATGGGTGAGACGGCCGGGTGTAACATGGCCGGAGAGAGTATCAAATATCATCATCTGCCATTCTTCTATTCAGACATGTTCGATCTCGGCTATGAGGCTGTCGGCAGGCTGGATGCAGGCATGGAGACGGTTGAGGATTGGCACGAGCCGTATAGCAAAGGAGTGGTCTACTATCTGCAGGCAGGACGTGTACGGGGCGTGCTGCTGTGGAATTTCTGGGGGCATATGGATGAGGCGCGCGAACTCATTGCAGCCGAAGGCCCTTTCAATGCTGAGAACCTTACGGGGCGTATTGCCTCGTCTGCCTAATGCCTAAAGGGTAGCGTCCCCTTTAAGTCCTAAGTTCTTTAAGTTCTTTAAGTACAAATTTGCTGGAGGTATGTTATGAAAAAGATGCTGATTGGCGTGGCTGTGCTGCTGGTAATTGCCGTCGGTGGATTGGTGTATGTCTGGTCCAACCTCGATTCAATTGTGAAGGGTGCGATAGAGACATATGGATCGGAAGCGACGAAGACAACCGTCTCGGTTGCCGAAGTGAAACTGGAGCTGGGTGAAGGAAAAGCAACAATCAGCGGCCTGAAGGTGGGTAACCCTGCCGGATTCACCGACCCGAATATCTTTGAGTTGGGCATGATCAGTACGAAGATTGATACCTCAACGGTCAATCAGAATCCGATCATCATTGATGAGATCATAATCAGTGCTCCTGCGGTGGTCTATGAGATCAACAAGAGCGGTCTCTCCAATGCGGACGCATTGAAGAAAAATCTTGGAGCCGGATCGGGTGGTGGTAAGAGCAGTGCTTCATCAGGTGGTGGCGAAGATCTGAAAATGGTGATCCGCAAGCTGGTGGTTGAAGGCACCACGGCGAAGGTGCGCATTGCCGCCCTCGGCAACATGGAGCAGAGCGTGAAACTGCCTCGCATCGTGATGACCGATATCGGCAAGAAGGGTGGCGGTGCAACGTCGGCCGAGGTTGCCCAGAAGCTCTCCTCAAAAATGCTCGGCAATGTAACCGGGGCTGTATCCAAGTTAGGCGTGGATAAATATCTGGGCAAATCTGCGGACCTCTTTAAGGGCGCTGCAGGAAAACTGGGCGAAACCGGTGGAGGCGCTGCTGAGAAGGTGGGCGGCGCTCTGAAAGGATTGTTGGGCAACTAGCGAGGGAAGATGAGGGTGGGGGCCAGAGCCCTTTTTCATTCCTGACTGTTGCTACAGCCCTGACGGCCTTAATACCCCGGTATTGCGCACACGCTTGCTGTACCGGGTTCGCCGGGCTTCAGTAATGGCTATCGTCTGTTTCGGTGAATCCTGTATGGTGTTCCACAGATGGCGCAGAGAGGAGCAATAACATGAAACGATATCACCCGATTATGGTTACCCTGCATTGGCTGTTAGCCCTGATGGTTATTGGCGCGCTGGGCTTCGGTCTGTTCGTGCTGCACGAGACTCCGAACTCCGATCCTGAGAAACTTGTGCTTCTGAAGATGCACATGATTGCAGGCCTCTCCATTCTGCTGCTGATGCTGATCCGGCTCGTGCTCCGCCATACCACGGCCAGGCCGCCTGCGGCAGACACGGGATTCCCCCTGTTGAACAAAATTGTTACACCGATGCACTACCTGCTCTATATCGCCGTGATCGTGATGGCCGGAAGCGGCATGGCAACCTCCAAAGCGGCAGGCCTGCCGGAGATCGTTTTTGGTGGTTCGGGCGCACCGCTGCCGAAAGATTTTCACCATATTGCCGCCCATGAAGTGCATGAGACCATGGCTCTGCTGCTAATGCTTCTGATCGCAGCCCATATCGCCGCCGCGCTTTATCATCAGTTCATCCGCAAGGATGGACTCTTTTCAAGGATGTGGTTCGGCAGTCGCGACTGAAACTCCGGGAGATAATGCTTAATAAGGAAGAGGGGGCAGGGCCCCTGTTCCGAGCTCCTATTCCGAATCTCCACCTTCAACCCAGACCGAGGATTCCCTGCCAGCCTGAATCGCCCCGGCATCACGTGCACGCTTGCTGTAGCGGGTTCTCTGGGCTTCAGCAATGGCCGCATAGCCCGGTTGCTGCTTAAGCTCTCTGAAGCGCCGGTCATGATCCTGAATGATGGCGAGCGCCTGCTCGTAAGTGAGCAGCTCGACCTCTTCGGCCGTCGGGACATCGAGGTAGGTTCCATACATGGCTAGGTTGAGATTCTCATCTGCAAACCCGGTTCTGTTTTTTTCAAACAGGGCCACCATGATCTGTCTGATGGTATAGCGCTTATCAATGCGCAGGCGATCGGCAATGGTAAAGATGGTATCACCATAAACCACCGGGCCGTAGCGGGATGTGCGGGCCCAACCGTCAAAGGGTTTGAACGGAGGAAGCGTTTCAACCGTTACTTCTGCATCCATGTCCGTATCAACATCTGCACCCCTGGTGGCAGGCTCACCTTTCAGATCGCTGGCAGAAGCGGTTACAGGCGGCATTTTTTTCTTCAGGGGTCGGGCCGTGCGGGCGATATCCAGGAAAACGGGATACTTCTGGAAATGCGTTGCATTGCCATAACGGATTTTCAGTATAATAACCATATACGGAGCGTTGATCCGGTCGCGTGAACTGAGCTCAACCCGGCCGCCCCGATTGTCACCTGTCAGATCACTGTGAATCAGAGATAGCGCCGGATGACGGTGAACGTTAAGGAGCCTGTAGTCGGCCGGTGCAGCCAGCTCAACAGAGATCTTTGAAAACGCTTCACCTTCATCAAGTGCCAGCGGAACCTCTGCACGGAAGCTCTCTCCCAGATGGCTGCCGACATTGATCTTACCCGGTTCGAATGCACCGGCACAGGCTGGAAACAGAAACAGAACAGCCGAAACAGCTAAATAAACACGTTTTCTCAATTCATACACCTCTTCCCGATCCCGAAGGATATAAGCATAGATGCCAAAAGATCAAATAACAAAACTATCCATATGAAATATCTAAAGCGGAATTCCGGGGATGTTGCCTGTTTCAAATCGGTATCAGCGGGTAGGGTTGATCTCTCCGTGACAGCGTGCGTTTCCACGGATCGACCCGTTACAGGTTGAGCGTGGTAAGGAGTAAGGAGTGCTTATGAGAGTTATCATTCTGGCAGTTTGCCTGTCCATGGCCCCGCTGGCAGGCATGGCAGCAGATTCACCCAATTACTGTCTTGAGCCTGAAACCAATGCCACCTGGTCTGGAATGCTTGCTGATTCACCCGATGATGATCTGGTTGCCAGACTGTTTGCTTTGAGAATCGGCCTTTGTGAGCTTGTCAGAAGAGAGGCCATCAGCCTTGAACGGGCCACCGGTATCTTTGAGGAAACCAGAGCCATGGCTTTAAGGGAGCGCAGTGTCGACCTGCTCCGGCAGCAACAGCAGGAGGGTCGCGGCACCTAGTCCGGCCGGCCGGGTCTGATCCGGACCGAAGGCTTCGGGAATCTGCTATAATCAGCTCAGGCCCGAAAGGATTTGAAAAAGGATTTGACGGCTCAGACCATTCGATCAGGGAGGGTTATCATGGCTATTTCCAACACGCTCAGACGTTATCTTGACCGGTCAGGCATCGCCTATGAAACCGTTGAACACCCGTTCTCCACATCGAGCCAGAGAACTGCGGAGGTTGCCCATGTTTCCGGGCAGCGGCTTGCCAAGGGTGTGCTTCTTTATGACGGGCTCGGGTACCTTCTGGCAGTGCTTCCCTCTCCACTGCATGTTGATATTAATGAGCTCAATGAAATGCTTGGCCGGGATTTTGATCTGGTAGATGAAGAGGAGATCGCCCAGCTCTTTCCTGACTGTGATGCCGGAGCAATCCCTCCGGTCGGAGGAGCATTCAAGCTGGAGGTTGTTCTGGATATTCATCTTTGTGATGAGCCCGACATCTATTTCGAAGCCGGCGATCATGTTGATCTGGTCCGGGTCGGAGGCACTGATTTTCAGACCCTGCTAAAAGGCGCCGAACAGCTCTGTTTTGCCCGGTAATATCGGAGTATCCAGTTAATTGATGCAGAAAAAGGCAGCCGGGAGGCTGCCTTTTTCGTGGTGGCGGAGCGCCATGACATAGCATGTTTATGCTATTTATAAAGCTCCGGCGGGGTGGTTGAATTGCCGCTGCTTACGTTCGGCGGTATGCCGGTCAAAGCTTCAGGGGTTCAAGGGGAGGAGTGATGAAATTTATTGAGTGCATCCATTGTCAGAAACGTTATCCATCCAATCGGAAGCTTGAGGAGGCCGCACTGCGCAGGAAGGTGCGCTGCACCGATTGTGGAGAGTCGTTCCCGATTGTCGTCTATGAAGTAAAGACTGAGGAAAACCTTCCAGTCGGTCCGGAGCCCTTCTTTCTGGCGTGAAATATTTTTTTGAACTGACTGCCCGGGAGTTCTGGAGCGCGGCTGTCTGACTCCCTGCCGGAAAGAGTTGCCTGAATCCCGATTGAACTGTAGCAGGCAGCATGTGTTTTTCAGCAACAGCCAGTTTTATTGTCGGGGGGTCGTTAACGCTGCTTGGTGCGGTGACACTGAAGCAGGTCACGGGCGGGAAGAAGAGAGGCGCTGAGCGGCCTTTCGCAGCCATCCCGCTGCTGTTCGGCATTCAGCAGCTTGTAGAAGGCGTACTCTGGCTCTCGATCCGGAACGATATCGACCAGGTCAGGATGGCCATGACCTATCTCTTTACCTTCTTCTCGCATCTGCTCTGGCCGGTCTACGTGCCGTATGCCATTGCGCTGATGGAGCGGGGAAGGAACATTGAGCCGTGGCGGAGAAATGTCATGTGGGGGTTCCGTGCTGCCGGCATTGTGGTCGCCGCACTGCTGCTGCAGCTGGTCGCCACGCAGCCGCTTATGGCGGTGGCAGATGAACATATCATCTATCTGACGCCGTTTTTCTATGATTGGCCGATGATGGTGCTCTATATCGCCGCCACCTGCGTTGTTGCGTTCTTCTCCAGCCACCTGCTGATCAGGCTGTTCGGCCTGATGGTGTTTCTCTTCTTCTTTGTCTCCTACTGGTTTTACACGCAGGCCTTCTTTTCTGTCTGGTGCTTCTTTGCGGCCATTCTCAGCCTGATTATCTATATCCATTTCAGGCGTGTGAACAGTGGCGGGGCAGTGCATTAAATGCATGTGTGCCGGCTTTCGGGAAACCCGGCAGATCTTCCCGCCTCTATTCGTGGCATGCTGGGTAAAAGCTGAGTATCGTCGGGACGCAGAAAAGCCATTGATGCTGCCGGGGGATTGATTTCTCCGGCGGCATCTGTTGAATGCGCGGCCAGAATCCGCTCTTTTTTCTTTGGAGAACCAATGATATGAATACCAACCTGAAAACACAGCCCTTCCTGGAGATGGGGTTCCGGCCTTTTTTTCTGGGCGCGGGCATATTTGCTGCCATATCCATGGCACTCTGGTCGGCGGTTTTCCTGTTTCAGCTGCCTGTCACGATTGAATCAGTCAGCATCTTTGAATGGCATGCCCATGAAATGTTTTATGGTTATGCGTTTGCAGTCATTGCGGGTTTTTTGCTTACATCCGTACGTACCTGGACAAGCCTGCCTACAGCACACGGCAGCACACTGCTCTGGCTGTTCCTTTTATGGGTGTCAGCCCGAATCCTTTTCATGTTCGGCACAACGCAGATCCAGGTTGCGGCCATCTTTGATATCACCTTCGCCCTCGGCCTCACCTATATTCTCACCCGGCGTATTGTTGAAGCCAGACAGTGGAAACAGCTTGGGATCATTACCAAGATACTGCTGATCACGACATGCAACATCCTGTTTTACCTCGGTGCGCTTGGTGTGCTGGAACATGGCGTTGCTTGGGGCATATATGGTGGCCTCTACATCGTTATCGCCCTGATTCTCATGATGGGACGGCGGGTTATACCTTTCTTTATCGAGCGGGCCACGGATGATGCGGTGCAACTGTTCAACTCCAAATGGATGGATCTGCCGGGCATGCTGTTTTTCCTCATTTTTGCCGTTAATGAGGTTTTCTTCGGCGGGCCTGCTCTCTCCGCATACATGGCACTGGTACTGTTTATCATTAATGCCGTCCGGCTTATCGGCTGGTACAATCCGATTATCTGGAAACAGAGCCTGCTGTGGAGTATCTACCTCTCATTCTGGATGATCACCCTTGGATTTGCCCTGTTTGCATTGCCATATTTTGCCGCACCATACTTTGAAGGCGTCTCTAAATTTCTCGCCATTCACGCTTTTACCGTTGGCGGCATCGGCATCATCACCCTGGGTATCATGTCCCGCGTTGCTCTGGCCCATACCGGTAACAATGTGTACCAACCGCCCGGAGCCATTGCTTATGCGCTGGCAGCCATTCTGCTGAGCGCGGTTGTGCGGATCATCCTGCCGCTGCTGGATATGTGGCCTTACGAGTTGTTGATTGGTCTCTCCCAGGGGCTCTGGATTGTTGCGTTCCTGATATTTATCGCGGCCTATGCACCGATTCTGACCGGGGCTAAAAAAAGCTGATCCTGCGGCCGGGTCTTTTCGCCGGCCCGTACCCGGTGATCAGCGTCCCGAACTTAGTTGGCACCAGTTTGGTACTTTCTGCGGCATTCCAGATGCAGACGCCGATGCCGATAATTTTCGGGTGGCGTTCAAGCAGCTTCTCGGCGACATCCTGAATGTTGTCGCTAATGGTGAACTTGCCATTCACGAGCGGTGTTGTCATAAGCAGCAAAGACCAGGCGATTTGCCGGGTAATTACGAAACCGGGAATCGTTGTGGCCTGAGCAACCTGCTGCGATGTTTGTTGATCAATGCTCTACAGATCTTTTGTCATAAGTACCCAATCACCGCCATGCAGGCAGCCGGGGTAGGGGGTGACAGGCAGGCTTTCGACAGTGTTAAAGCCGATATGTTCGTAGAGCCGTTTGGCATTCACATTTTCCGAGGCGACAATCAGGCTCATCTGCGTAGAGCCTGCCAAGCGGGCCTGTTCTTCTGCATCGGCAATAAGCCGACGTGCAACACCTTTGCCTCGATGCGTTTCAAAGGTTGCAATGGCATTGATATACCAGCTGCCGGGTGACCGGGCCTCAAGCCTGACCAGCGGTTGCACGATCTCCGGATACTCATCCAGATCATCCAGCGGGTAGGGGTCCGGCTGGCGGTAGGAGATTATCGCTCCCAGCACTATCCCATCTTCGACACATGCCCGTGCATTGGTATAGCTGAATGCGCCCTCATCCCTGGCAGCCCGCCTTCTCCCTGCATCCAGAGCAGATTCATCACCCTCGGCCATGCCACCCCAGAGATACTCAGGGATACCTTCGCCGGCCAGATTCAGCAGATAGGCCAGCGCTCCGGCATCCTCTTTAACTGCATCCCTTATCGTCATGTTTTTCCCTGCTGTTCAAGTCCGGCCACCATTGCCGAGAAGTGGTTGGTCTCGATCAGGTCTGCACCCGTAGCCATCAGTTCCAGCGCCGTCGCAGCACTGTTAACGGTATAGAGGCCAACTTTTACATTCCTGCCGTGCCAGTCATCAATCATTGCCGCCTCATCAACAGGCATGAAGACGTAATCAGGCGGTGATTCTGCCTGCTCATTGCCTTCAGCTACCCAGCCGACAGGCGCGTTCAGCTGTGCGCGGCAGGCATCGAGAATGTTGCCCGATTTGCTGATCAGAATAATGCGCGAAAGAACTGCTTCGGGAATCAGTGCGGCAAGGCGGGCGGCGATGTCATCATCATCCAGCCGTTTTCGGATGTCGGGTTTAATCTCAATAAAAAGCGTGAGCTGCGGCTTCTCC
>JAIPJD010000029.1 GCA_021734365.1 Mariprofundaceae bacterium
GGGAGAGCTGCCTTTTTACATCATGAGTGCTCCGACGCTAAACACCTTTTCTGAAGCTGATGCCAGGGCTGCGGAGGCTCAGGGACGCGTCAGGATTAAGCAGGTTCTGCCGGTAAAAGTTCGCCCAATCAATTCAGTACTGGAGGAAGCGCTTCCTGACTCCCCTCTGGATTTTCTCTCAATTGATGTGGAAGGTCTGGATTTTGCTATTCTGAGCAGTATGGATTTCTCGCGCTGGCACCCCAAGGTGATTTGTGCCGAAACGATTACATATTCCGAACAGAACCGGGGAAAGAAACTTCCCGAAATCGCATCGCTGTTACATGATGCCGGTTACAGGCCGTATGCTGATACACACATCAACACCATCTTTGTGGACCGGCATATTATTGAGGCCCGGTAGGACACCATTTATACCGCTGTGGCAAGGTGATCCGGTGGCCCTGTTCATTGCTGCCAAAGGTGACTTAAGCAGGTGAGGATTCTCTGTGTCTTCGGACAGCACAACTATGGTAATCCTGAGCGTGGTTTGGGTTACGAATATAACAACTTCATTCCGGCACTGAAGAGCCTCGGGCATGAGGTGATCTTTTTTGAAAGTCTGAACAAATCACTATACAGCGATTATGCGGATATGAACCGGAAACTGCTGCAGATGGTCGAGCAGGAAAATCCGGACATCATATTCTGTGTGCTGATGACCTATGAAACCTGGCTGGAGACTCTGCAGCTGATCCGGGAGGGCAGTGATACAGCGCTGATCCACTGGGCAACCGACGACTCCTGGAAATATGAGCAGGCCTCGCGATTTCTGGCTCCGATGTTCGATATACATGCTACGACCTATCTGTCGGCAATCAGGAGAGCAGAGGAAGATGGGCTGGACAATTTCGTGCTCACACAGTGGGCAGCGGATAGCTCACGGATGTTACCACCGCTGAAGGCTGTGGATTGCCGCTATCAGGTCAGCTTCATCGGGTCGACCTATGGTAACCGGCAACAGTGGGTCGAGGAGTTAAAGCAGCGCGGCGTCCATGTTGAAACGTTCGGTTATGGCTGGCCCAACGGACCGGTAGCCGCTGAAGATGTTTCCCGCATTATGAGGGAATCCCGGATCAGTCTGAATTTTGGTGATTCAGGTATGCTGATCGAGAATGGTAAGCCGGTGCGCAGCCGGCAGATCAAGGCTCGCGTATTCGAGGTGCCGGGCGCAGGCGGCCTGCTGGCTACAGAACCGGCAGATTATCTGGAAGATTACTTTGAGCCAGGAAAAGAGATTGTCGTTTTCGAGGACATTGATGATCTGATTGTCAAAATCAAAGATTTGCTCGCCCATCCGGGCAAGCGGGATGCTATTGCCCGTGCCGGATACGAAAGGGTAAAAGCTGAGCACAGTTATGAGTCCCGCTTTGAGGTCCTGATTGAGCAGGTTCTGGAACGAAGGAGTGAGCGGCCTGCTGCAACACATGGAATTGATTTTGAACATTTCGAAATGATTGCAAACTCACATCAGCCGAACGTGTTACTTATTCTGTTGAAGTATCTTCTACTGCTGCCATGTATGTTGATCTGGGGCAGGCAGCGTGGCCCGCGCGCGGCCCGCCGGTTCCTGTTCGAATTCAGTTGGCGTGTAATGGGCAGGAAAACTTATTCGGCAGCAGGCTGGCCCGGGCGGATTTTTTACAAACAGAGTTAAATGACTAGTCTGTCAGCCTTTCAACTAGACGGGAGTTGATATGAAAGTCCTGGTATTGGGTGGTAACGGGTTTATTGGCTCGCATGTGGTGGATCATCTGCTGGCTGCCGGCCATAACGTGCGTGTGTTTGGCCGCTCGCCGGAGTGCTATCGTGAGCCGTTGGCGCAGGTGGAATACCGTTTCGGCCATTTTGACGATACCTCTCAGGTGGCAGAAGCCTTGCAAGGCGTCGACGCTGTCTGCCATCTGATCAGCACAACTGTTCCCGGCACGTCCAATCTTGACCCTGTTGCCGATGTTGAAGGCAATCTGGTGAATACATTGCATCTTTTAGATCAAATGAGAAAAAAAGACATTCGAAGGATTCTTTACCTCTCATCCGGTGGTACGGTATACGGCAACCCGGAATTCTCTCCGATCAGTGAAAGCCATCCGCTGAATCCGATAAGCTCCTATGGAGTAGTAAAGGTCGCGATTGAGAAATACCTGAATATGTATCAGCAGCTTTATGGATTTCAGCCGATTATTTTACGCCCGTCCAACCCATACGGACCCAGACAGGGGCACGCCGGTGTGCAGGGCCTGATTGGGACAGCGCTTGCCAGGATGCTGGCTGGTGAACCGCTGGAGATATGGGGTGATGGTTCTATTGTTCGTGACTACATGCATGTCAGTGATCTTGCCCGTTTGTGTGTGGCTGCTCTGGAGAGCGATATCTGCGGCGTATTTAATGCCGGTAGCGGAGAGGGCCATTTGATTAACGAGGTTGTTAATGTAATCCGTGAAGTGGCCGATCACGAACTGCAGGTCACTTACCGCGAGGGTCGTTCATTTGATGTGAAAGAGGTTGTCCTCGATATCAGTCGCGCTGCAGCACAGTTTGGCTGGAAGCCCGGGGTGTCTCTGATAGACGGCATCAGGGATCAGTTGCAATGGCTGAAAACGCTGTGACGCGGGGAAGTGAGAACGCTTACCCGAGATCATTTAAAACATGAATCCACTCGTTACCATTGCACTACCCGTATACAACGGTGCAGCAACTCTGAAACCTGCAGTTCACTCCATTCTGAAGCAGAGCTTTAAGAACTGGGAGTTGATTATTCTTGATGATGCATCCACGGACAACAGTCTGGAGGTGATACGATCTTTTGATGATCCGCGCATTCGGCTGGTTGAAGGTGAGGCAAATGCAGGCCTCTCGGCTCGCCTGAATATGGCGGTGGATTTGGCCAGTGGCCGTTACTTTGCCCGTATGGATCAGGATGATGTCAGCTACCCTGACCGTATCAAAAAGCAGTTGGATTATCTTCAGACACACCCCGAAGTGGATCTTCTGGCAACGAGTTATGCAGTATTTAATGACAACCTTGAATGGCTGGGCAAGTTGTCACTGCTACAACATCATCATGAGATTTGTCGGAAGCCATGGAATGGGTTCTATATGCCTCATCCGACCTGGATGGGTAGAACAGAGTGGTTTAAGTCCCATCGATATGAAAGTTATGCAGATGGTGCGGAGGATCAGAATCTGCTGCTACGAAGTTATGCCAACAGCAGATTTGCCTGCCTGAATGAGGTGCTGCTTGCATACCGACAGAATGAGCGGCCACTGAAAAAACTGCTGCGAGCCAGGTCCAGATATGTAAGGGCGGCATTTGCCTGCTCCCATTTTCGTGGAGTGAACTGTATGCCATTGAGGGTGTTGATTGCGCAGTTTGCCAAAGGATTTGGAGATATAGCTGATAAACTGCTAAACATACCCGGATTGCGGAGAACGCTGTTGCCGCTTACGGATAGTGAAAAGGACAAGCTGAAAAAAATATTTATTGAGCTTAACTAATAAATTATGGCAATAAAGAAAGGCAAGCATGCAGTTTCGGTCGTGTTGCCCCTGTGGGTGGCACTGTTCTGCTTTGTAACCGTGATGGCACTGCTGTTCCAGAAACTGATTCTCCCCGGCATCCCTTCCATGCATGCAGGCTTTGGCCTGATGAATAACGATGCAATCTATTTTCATCATGTTGCCGAGGCCATGGCAGCCAACATTCAGGCAAGCGGGTGGTCGTGGGATACCATATGGCCGAGTGCAACGGGTGCTAAGGGTAATGTCGCCTTATTAGCGGTATTGTATGCACTGTTCGGTATTAATGCTCCCTCCCTGATTCTGCCGATTAATGCGACGCTGCATGCGACTTCAGGCATTCTTGTTCTGCTTATTGTGCAGTTGCTTTGCCCGGGCAGGGCTGGCCGCACTGCCGGAGTTCTTTCTGCAGTTATGTTTGTTGTGCTCCCGTCGAGCCTTAACTGGTATGCACAGGTTCACAAGGATGGTTATGCCATAGCCGGAACGCTGCTGGTGCTTTATGCATGGTTGCGTTTTTTCAAGTATCATACGGGTATGCGGGCGGTTGCCATCTTTATAGCGGCAAGCCTTGCAGGGGTTGCGCTGATCCTGTTCGTACGGCCCTACAATACTGTTTTTCTGACAGTAGCAACCGGCTTGTGGCTTATGGCTATTACACTGATTGCCCTGTTCCGGTCTTCATGGCGGAGTCAGGCGGGCTACCTGCTTATATCCGCATCTGTCTGGCTGCTATTTCTCATGGCGGCTGCAACATTCGGTCACAGTGCGGCTCAGGATTCCCATGCTTACAGAACATGGGAAGGGGGGGCATCTCAATCATCTCAGCCTGAGGTGTGCAGGCAGTGGCGGTGGCAACGGAGTTCATGGCTGCCCGCGACAGTGGAAAAATATGCCGAAACGGCGGCCAGAACACGCGCCGGACTGATCTGTGCCAACTTCGACGCAGCATCCAATGTCGACCGGGAGCGGCTGCCAAACAGTGTAACCGGTATCATCGCATATATGCCGCGTGTATTTGCGGTAGCCCTGCTTGGTCCTTTCCCTGACATGTGGTTTCCGGCGAGTGCCACGCGTCTGGTCGGGGCGCTGGAGATCCTGATCTGGTATCTGCTGATTCCGGGCGTGTTCATGGCAATCAGAAATCATGCATCAAAGGGGCTGATGCTCTGCCTGCTTTTTGCGCTCTGCTATCTTGCTATCTACGGCTTTATCATAGGCAATATGGGTACCCTGCACAGGGTTCGCTACCCATTCCTGCTGCTGTTTATGGCTGTTGGCGTCATGGGGTGGACCGGTCTGATTGCAAAAAGCCGTTTTTTTCAGGAGAGGACAGGGCACTGGTTTGTCGGTGGTCTGAAAAGCCCGGTTTCGGTTGAGAAGGTGCTGGCCGGTGACGGCGAAGATGCCGGAACAGCGCAGAGATCGGCGCTCAGAAAAAGAGCTGCCGGAGGTGGTATGCTTGTTTCGGCCATTACGCTGCTCTCATTTCTGGGTTTCTTTTTCCGCGATGTCCTGATGGCGCATGAGTTCGGTATCGGCGATCAGATGGATGCGTTTTTTGTTGCCATGCTGCTTCCGATGTTCATGGTCAATGTGTTCGGACAGTCCTTTGGCTCCACAAGTGTCTCAGTCTATATGCGTGCACGCCTGCAAGGTGAGCAGCATGGGGCCAGTGTGGTCCGGCATCTGGCATATGTTGTAACGCTCTCCCTGCTGCTCCTGAGTATTGTTCTGGCTCTGTTTGCACCGGCGATTATTCCCCTGCTGGGCTGGAACTTTGCTGCTGACACGATCGATTTGTCCCGTTATCTCCTGTATGGGGCGCTGCCGCTGCTGCTGTTCAGCGGCATGGTTGTTCTGGGCAACGCCATCCTGACTGCACGCATGCACTTTTCGGTACCGGCCTGGTCGCAGGCGGTTGTGCCGCTGTTTGCCATCGGCGCACTGCTTGTGGCCGGAAAGCAGCTGGGTGTTGCTGCAGTGCTGATCGGCATGGTTCTCGGGCAACTGGCCAACCTGATTCTGGTACAGTTGTATCTGAGACGGGATGGCTTGAGTGTGATGCCGAAACGCGGTGAGGGCAGCGCGGCCCTGCCTGAGGGCAGCAAAAGACAGTTTATGACACTTGTGCTGGCGGCGATATTCCTGCAGTTATCCCTGCTGATTGATAATGGCATGGCTTCAAGCCTGGATATCGGCAGTGTCGCGTCGCTCGGTCTGGGCTACAAGGTCGTGTTTTTCGTTACCGGAATAATTGGTACCGGTATCTCCATGGTGCTGCTTCCCTATTTTGTCAGTTTTATTGTGAAGCGGGATGTGGTTTCGGCAAACAGGGAGTTGTCGATGCTGATGTCTCTGGCAACACTGCTCGGTATTATCACCAGTCTGGTGGTCTATTATGTTGCCCCGCCTGCCATGCAGCTCCTCTTTGCCGGTGGACGGGTTGATGTGGAGGATGTCGATACGGTGGTCCGGGTGATCCGTATGGGTATCCTGCAGGTGCCGTTTTTTGCCTGCCAGCTGATTCTGATGAAGTATGCGACGGCAATGCATGATAACAGATCGATTCTGCTCTCTTCGGTGATCGGCATGATTGTTAATATTGCCCTGAATTATATTCTGATGCAGCGCATGGGAGTGAGTGGTATTGCTGCGGCAACGACACTCTCCATGTTCTGCAGTGCTGCGTTGCTGCTATGGATGATTCATCGTCAGGGAAACATGTCATGGCTGGATGTACTGCTCTCCGCTCTGGTCTGGATACTGTTTCTGACCATGATGCTCTGTATCCATTTCCATAGTTATTCGGGGGTGGTTGTCTCTGTCATTGCTATGTTGATGGGCATCTTTATATTGAACTACGAAAAGGCGTCGTTAAGTCGGCAGCCGGCCGGGATATCTGAATAGGGGCCCTCACGGGCCCTGTCAGAGTTCCTGAAACTGTATCCGGGTGAAGTGAGTGATAAAGCGCATCTGTATTGTAGTTGCAAGCGAGATGACCGTGAAGGCGTTCCTGAAAGAGCAGATTATTGCGCTGGGCAAACGCTATGATGTGACGCTTGTTGTGAACACGAAACAGACAGACTTCGCCGGGAAGAATGATTTGCCGGTCAGAGTTATTCCTCTTGCCATTGAACGCTCTATTAACCCCGTTGCCGATATCCGTGCATTGTATCGTCTCTGCCGGCTGTTTCGCCAGGGCCGGTTCGATCTTGTTCACTCCGTAACACCGAAGGCAGGGCTGCTTGCCATGCTGGCAGGAAAGATGGCCGGCGTTCGTTTCCGCGTGCACACCTTTACCGGCCAGGTATGGGCAACCCGGCATGGCCTTTCACGGCTGCTGCTGAAGGCCATGGATCGCCTGCTGGCCTGGTCTGCGACGCATCTGCTGGCGGACAGTGCTTCACAACGGCAGTTCCTGATTGATCAGAAAGTTACCGCTGCGAAGAAGCTTGTCGTTCTTGCCGACGGTTCAATCAGTGGCGTGGATGCCGGAAGATTCAGGCCGGACAGTGGCGTTCGTTCAGAAGTCAGAAAACAGCTGGAGATCGCCGATGATGCAGTGCTGCTATTGTTTCTGGGCAGGCTGAATCGTGACAAAGGGGTTCTTGATCTGGCCACGGCTTTTGCCAATGTCGCTCCTCGATCTGCTCATCTCCACCTGCTGCTGGTGGGCCCCGATGAAGGCGGCCTGAAGGAAAAAATAAAACATATTGATACTGCATTCACTGATCGTCTTCACTTTATCGATTATACCGATTCGCCGGAGTCCTTTTTTGCTGCGGCAGATATTTTCTGTCTGCCAAGCTACCGGGAGGGGTTTGGCAGTGTGATTATCGAAGCTGCGGCATGTGGCGTGCCTGCGATTGGCTCAAAAATTTATGGTATTTCCGATGCCATATGTGATGGTGAAACCGGGCTGCTGTTTGAAGCAGGGAATGTGAGTGAACTGAGCCGGGCCATTGAGCGGATGGCTCTGCACCCTGAGCAGCGGCGTGCAATGGGTGAAGCCGCCCTTAAGCGGGCGAGAAATCTTTTTCCGACAAAACGTCTGGTTCAGGCATGGCTGGATTACTATGATGGCCTGCAATGAAACGACTGTTTGATCTCTGTTCTGCCATTGCCGGGCTGCTTCTGCTCTGGCCATTGCTTCTGCTGCTGGCGCTGCTGGTGCGCATAAAGCTTGGTTCACCGGTACTGTTCAGGCAGCAAAGGCCCGGCCTGCATGGAGAACCATTTTATATTTATAAATTCCGCTCCATGACCGATGCCAGAGATGAGCATGGTGAGCTGCTGCCGGATGCCGAGCGTTTGACATCGTTCGGGCAATTTTTGCGCAGGTTCAGCCTTGATGAGCTGCCGCAGTTGTTTAATGTGCTCAGGGGTGATTTGAGTCTGGTGGGCCCGAGGGCGCTGTTGATGGAGTATCTGCCGCTCTACACCCCTGAACAGGCCAGACGGCACGATGTAACGCCCGGCATCACCGGCTGGGCTCAGGTCAACGGCCGCAATGCCATCAGCTGGGAAGAGAAATTCGGGTATGATGTCTGGTATGTTGATCACCGGTCATTTTTACTGGATTTGAAGATACTCTGGATGACACTGTTGAAAGTTCTATGTTCGCAAGGTGTATCGCAGTCCGGTCATGTGACGATGGAAAAATTTCGGGGGAGTCCCAAATGAATCAATTGCTTATTCTGGGTGCCGGCGGGCACGGGAAAGTCATGGCCGAAGCCGCCGAGGCGGCCGGTGCATGGCAGAAGATTGCGCTGCTGGATGACAGGCATGCAGCACTCAACGGTACTTTGCGCTGGCCGGTGCTGGGATCTGTTGCAGATACGCTTCGCTTTGCCTCAGACTATTCGCATGCCGTTGTAGCCGTGGGTGACAGTGCGACCCGGCTGGCATGGCTTGATATGCTGGTTGAACAGGGATTTCAAACTCCATCACTGATCCATCCGGCGGCATGGGTCAGTCCGACCGCACTGCTGGGAGACGGTTGTGTGGTGATGGCCAATGCCACGCTGCAGGCTGACAGCGTTCTGGGCAGAGGGTGTATTGTCAATTCAGCTGCAAGTATTGATCACGACTGCACACTTGGTGACGGTGTGCATGTCTGCCCGGGTGCAAGTCTCGGGGGTGATGTGCATGTGGGCCGTGGCAGCTGGCTGGGGATTGGCTGCTCCGTTATCCAGGGCATCAGGATTGGTGAGCATGTAACCATTGGTGCGGGTGCGGTAGTGATAAATGATATCGGGGACGGTTTGACAGTGGTTGGAGTCCCTGCGAGGAAGTTACGCAATGAGTTCTGAGTTTCCCACATGGCCCGTTTATGCAGATGATGAGATCGCTGCGGTGGAAGAGGTGCTGCGATCGGGCAGAGTGAACTACTGGAGTGGTGAGCAGGGCAGTAGCTTTGAAAAGGAGTTTGCGGCCTATGTCGGCACAGAGCATGCGATAGCCCTGGCTAATGGCACCGTGGCACTGGAGGCGGCGCTCTATGCGCTGGGGGTCGGGGACGGGGATGAGGTGATTGTGCCCGCCAGAACCTTCATTGCTACGGCAAGCAGTATTGTCATGTGTGGAGCAACCCCCGTAGTGGCTGATATCGACCTTTGCAGTGGCAATCTTACCGTTGACACCATTGAATCTGCCCGCACTGAAAAGACAAGGGCGGTCATAGCGGTGCATCTTGGCGGCTGGCCATGTGATATGCCTGAGATTATGGCGTATGCACAAACACACGGGCTGAAGGTGATTGAGGACTGTGCCCAGGCGCATGGTGCTGAAATAAACGGGCGCAAGGTGGGCTCATTCGGCCATGCTGCAGCATTCTCGTTCTGTCAGGATAAAATCATCTCCACCGGTGGCGAAGGGGGCATGCTGGTAACTGATGACCAGGATATCTGGAAAAAGGTGTGGTCACTCAAGGATCATGGCCGGGACTATGATGAGGTGTTTAATCGCGACCATGAACCGGGGCATCGCTGGCTCTGCACGACATTCGGAACCAACTGGCGTTTGACCGAGATGCAGTCAGCTATCGGCAGGATTCAGCTGAAGAAGCTGCCGGAGTGGCTGGCTGCAAGGCGCAAGCATGCAGCGCTGTTGATTGATGGTCTCTCTGATCTGCCGGGGCTGCGGGTTCATCTGCCCGACCAGGGATTTCTACACGCCTACTACCGGTTTTATGCCTTTATGGATACGGAGATGTTGCAGCCGGGTTGGGATCAGCACCGTATTATTGATGCAATTACGGCTGAGGGGGTTCCCTGCTTTCATGGCAGTTGCAGTGAAATTTACCGTGAAAAGGCATTTAAACAGATGATGCGCGACAGCTATCCATTGCCAAATGCGCACCTTGCCGGGCGCAGCAGCCTGGCGTTGCTGGTGCATCCGAACCTTGAGCCGGAGCACATCGAGAAAACAGTGACGGCGGTCAGGGCCGTGTTCAAATCTGCAACGGCGTGATCCGCCTGCCGTATCAGGTCAGCTCAACCTGACAGTCACCCATTCTGCTGCCTGCCTCTCGCTCTGGAAAGGCGTTTAGTAGCAGGGTTGTACCACCATGTTGATATCAGTAGTTGGCACATCTTTAACAGTAGTGCTACACTGACAAAAAGCAGTTCATTGTCGGCCCGGGATTTTGGGTGCGGATCTGTTGACTGCTTATATGCAAGGCGGGGAAGCTTTGTAAAAATTATAATATCAGGAAGGGAAACATCATGAAGATTAAATTTATTCTACCCATGCTGGCACTGGCCGGCATGTTATTCATCGCTGCACCGGTTCAGGCTGGAGACAGGGTCAACATCAACAGCGCAACGGTTGAACAGCTGCAGTCTGTTAAGGGTATCGGTTCCAAGAGAGCGGCAGCGATTGTTGCCTATCGTTCCAAACATGGAAGTTTCAAGTCAGTTGATGAACTTGAAAATGTGAAGGGTATCGGTGAAAAAAGCCTGAAGAAGATTGAAGATGAACTGACAACCGGCCAATCAGATTAAATATAATCGTTAATGATCGGCTGTTTTTTTAAAGGGCGTGGTTTATACCACGCCCTTTTTTGTTATCATTCGAAACCATGAGTCAATTATCCGTCTGGACATATCGCTGGCTGCCCCTGATCCATGATGCTGCATGGGTGCCGGCAGCCCTTCTCATGGCATTTCTTCTGCGTTTTAATCTTGAGGGTATTCCCGACCCGTATGTTTCGGGTTTCTGGACTCTGACCGCTGTTGCGCTCCCCGTGCAGTTGATTTCATTTCACTATTTTGGTCTCTATCGCGGTATCTGGAGGTTTGCATCCATCCCGGATCTGATCCGGATTCTTCAGGCTGTTGTTACCGGTGCACTGGTAACATTCCTCCTGCTGTTCGTCTGGCAGCGCCTTGAGGGCATTCCACGTTCAGTCACTGTCCTCTATCCGGTTCTTCTGATCGCAGGCCTGGCAGTTCCAAGGCTCTTTTACCGCTGGTTTAAGGATCGCCAGTTTGGTTTTGCCTCCGGGCAGGGAAAGAGGGCACTGATTGTGGGTGCAGGACGGGCCGGTGAACTGCTGGTGCGGGACCTGCTGAAGGATGGACAGTATCTTCCCGTAGCGTTTCTGGATGATAATCGTAAGAAGCATGGGCTTGATATCCACGGCGTACGGGTTGTTGCCGGTAGCGACGCGTTTGAAGAGCAGGTTAGAGGCCTGAATATTGAGATTGTCCTGCTGGCCATTCCAACGGCATCAGCTGCCCTGATGCGAAACCTTCTGGATAAAAGTCTGGCGCTGAAAATTCCCTGCCGGACGCTTCCATCCCTGTCTGAGCTGGCTGAGGGGAAGGTGGAGGTTGGAACACTCAGGGAGATCAGGATCGAAGACCTCCTCGGCCGTGAAGAGATTTCGCTGGATGACCTGCAGGTCAGGGAGTTTCTTAAAGGCAAGCGTGTGCTGATTACCGGCGCAGGCGGGTCAATCGGTTCCGAGTTCTGCAGGCAGGTTGCGGAATACCAGCCTGAAAAACTGATCATGGTTGATCATGGGGAGTACAATCTCTATCAGATCGATGCAGAGATGCGTGCCGCGCAAGGCGGCCTGATTGTTTCACTGCTCGGGGATATCCGGGATGAACCGAGGATGAGATGGATTTTTGAGCACTACCGCCCGCATGTAGTCTTTAATGCTGCAGCCTATAAACATGTGCCTCTGGTTGAGGAGAACCCGGCTGAGGGGGTGAAAACCAATGTGCTGGGCACCTCCAGAATTGCCGATATTGCAGTGGAGACGGGTTGTGAAAAGTTTGTGCAAATTTCCACGGATAAGGCGGTCAATCCAACCAATGTTATGGGTGCCAGCAAGCGGGCGGCAGAGATTTACTGCCAGAATCTGAACGGCCGCTCACCCGGTACCGCCTTTATTACCACCCGCTTCGGCAATGTGCTCGGATCGGCCGGGTCGGTTGTGCCACTGTTTGAGAAGCAGATCAAGCAGGGTGGCCCGGTAACCGTCACCCACCCGGAGATTACCCGCTATTTCATGACCATCCCTGAGGCCGTCCGTCTGATTCTGCAGGCCGGGAGTATGGGCAAGGGTGGTGAGATCTTTGTGCTGGATATGGGCGAGCCGATAAAAATAGTGGACCTGGCAGAGCAGATGATCCACCTCTTCGGTATGGAATCGGGCAAGGATATTGAAATTGAATTTACCGGCCTGCGTCCCGGCGAAAAGCTGTATGAGGAGCTGTTCCATCAATCAGAAGCACTTATAGGGACGTCGCACCCCAAAATCATGCTCTCCGCCAGCCGCGAAGTGGCGTGGGACGAGATGCAGGCACTGCTGGAGAAGCTGCGCGGTGCCTGCGCCGAGCGCGAGATTGACAGCGTCAGGTCACTGCTCCACGAGATGGTTCCCGAATTTATCCAGTCATCAGTTTCGGGAGACACGGCCAAGCCTGACGGAGTGAAACTGCACTGAACCGTTCGCCAGACAATTCATCGACCTATGTCGATGTTGCGGTCTTTTCGCCGCTGCATGGCACCTACACCTATGCGTGGGCGAGCACCCTGGATAGTCCAACTGTCGGTCTTCGTGTCCGTATTCCTCTCGGTAAAGGGTGGCGTAGCGGTGTCGTCATGGCGATCCATCACCATGCTCCCGACCACGCCTGCAAGCCCGTAGATGACCGTCTGGAGACGCTTCCATCCTGCACGCCCTCCTATCTCACATGGATTGAGCGGGCCAGCCGTTACTATCTCGCCTCCTTCGGCGAATTTCTGGAAACGGCTATGGCATGGGGAAATACGGATGAGAAGCGAAAGGTGCGCCTTTTAGATCACGAGGCCCTGCAACGTATCGATGCTGAACTGGCAACCATCTTCACAACAAAGCGGGCTCTCTCCCTGAAGACAGTTCGTGAACGCTGCAAATCTCCGGCACTTTTCTATCGTATTCTGAAGGTCATCGAGGCCAATGCGCTGGAGAGTTGTCCGGATATACCCGATGAAGAAGCTGTTTTCACTCATCCTGTTGATGCAAAAAGCGTACTTGAGCTTCGCCCGGCACAGCAGACAGCATGCAGTGTGATTGCAGATTCCATCGGCAGCTTTAAGGCACATCTACTGTTTGGCGCGACCGGTTCCGGAAAGACCGAAGTCTATCTCAATGTTGCAGAGAAGCTGGTGGCGCAGGGAAGGCAGGTTCTGATTCTGGTGCCGGAGATCGGGCTGACTCCCATGTGGCTATCCCGGCTGAAGGAGCGCTTTGCCAAAGTCGGCATCTGGCATTCGGGTATGGGTGCCCCTGAACGTTTGAACGTTCTTCATCAGCTGGGTGATCTGGATGTGCTGGTCGGCACGCGCTCAGCACTCTTTCTCCCATTACCCCGCCTCGGCATGGTGGTGGTAGATGAGGAGCATGATGCCTCATTCAAACAGCAGGAGGGCGTTCACTATTCGGCCCGCGATATAGCGCTTCTACTCGGGCAGGAGACGGGTGTACCGGTGGTGCTGGGCTCGGCCACACCCAGCCTTGAAAGCTGGCGTCGCGTCAAAGCAGGCGAGATGGAGTTGCTCGAGCTTCCCGAGCGGATTCAGCCGCACGGTCCGATGCAGCAAACTGTTATTGATATGCGTGGCGAGCAGGAGGTGATTTCACCTCGTCTTCTCAAGGCGCTGGAAGAGACCCGTCAGCAGGGTCAGCAGTCCATCCTGTTCCTCAATCGCAGGGGTTACGCGCCGGCACTGCAATGCACGGCCTGTGGTGATGTGCCCAGATGTCAGGCCTGCTCACTGAATCTGACGCTGCATCGCAGAGCAGGGCAGCTTCGTTGTCACTCATGCGGTCTGGTACGGCGTG
Source organism: Mariprofundaceae bacterium (assembly GCA_021734365.1). Lineage (GTDB taxonomy): Bacteria > Pseudomonadota > Zetaproteobacteria > Mariprofundales > Mariprofundaceae > WSZY01. Next base: position 13,901 of record JAIPJD010000029.1, read on the forward strand.
TGCCTCAGATATGTGAAGTGTGTGGAGAGCAGGCGTTACTGCCCCTGGGTGCAGGTACAGAGAAGCTGGAAGAGGTGTTGACAGAAAAGTTGCCTGATCTCCGTTTTGCCCGCTTTGATCGTGATGCGATTACCAGCAACAGGCGGCTGAAAGAGACGTTAATCTCTTTCTCGGCAGGCGAGATCGATTGCCTGATCGGTACGCAGATGCTGGTCAAAGGGCATCATTTTCCCAATGTGACACTGGTCGGTGCGGTCAATGCCGATATGGGTTTGAGCCTTCCCGATTTCAGGGCGGGCGAGCGCTGGTGGCAGCAGATGACCCAGGTGACCGGCCGTGCAGGGCGCGGCGAGCATCCCGGCCGGATTATGATTCAGACCCATACGCCGGAAGCGGCATGGTTTGAGCGGATCGGGGATGATTCAGCACGTGAGGTGCTTGATGAAGAGATTGCCTTGCGGGAGCTGTTGAGCTATCCACCCTATGCGCGCTGGGTTCGATTGATCTTCTCATCCATGCATCTGGCCAAAGCTGAATCCGCTGCCAATGCCATGGCAGTTCACCTTGAGCGTTGGGGCAGGGTGCCTTTCAGTGGCCCGATGCTCTGCCCGTTGGAGAGGCTGGCAGGGCGTTACCGTGTTGAGATTCTTCTGCGCGATAACTCGCGTAAAATGCTGCCGTGGAAGCTGGCGCCGCTGCTGGAGAAGATTCCGGTGCCCTCAAACGTCCGCCGCAAGGTGGATGTCGATCCAATCGACATGATGTAGGTCGTTTGTTAGATACGGCTTCAGGCTTCCTGCCTTTCGCCTTTATCACTACGCAAGAACGCGGTCTTGCTTCGTTTACGAGCTCGTTGCATTCGCTCGCCACCCATCCATGGGTGGAGGATACCCACTGCTTGCATTATGCCTCTTACCCTCTGTGTTCTCTGTGGTAAACATGTAGCATGAGCCGTTTGCATTTTTGAATGGCAAATTCAGGAGACGGCATGAAAGAGAAGCAGATCAGGGTAGAGGGTGCGCGCGTTCACAACCTGAAGAACATCTCGCTCGATATCCCGCGCGAGAAGCTGGTGGTGATCACCGGTGTTTCCGGGTCAGGCAAGTCTTCACTGGCCTTTGATACACTCTATGCCGAAGGTCAAAGGCGATACGTTGAGTCACTCTCCGCCTATGCCCGCCAGTTTCTCGGCATCATGGAGCGCCCCGATGTCGATGCCATTGAGGGGCTCTCGCCCGCCATCTCCATTGAGCAGAAAACAACCAGCCGCAACCCGCGCTCAACCGTTGGCACCATCACAGAGGTCTATGATTATCTGCGCCTGCTCTTTGCCCGTATCGGCCAGCCCTACTGTCATGGTTGCGGCAAACCGATCACTTCGCAACCGGCAAGCCAGATTATTGATGCACTGATGCAGCTGGAAGGGGGGACAAAGCTTCAGATTCTTGCTCCGATTGCACGGAGCAAAAAAGGTGAGTTTCGGCGCGAGCTTGAGAAAGCGGGCCAGGACGGCTTTGTCCGTGTTCGGGTTGATGGCGAGGTGATGGCGCTTGAAGATATCGGGCCGCTTGAGAAGAACATCAAACATGACATTGAACTTGTGGTTGATCGCCTGGCGATTCGCGATGGTATTCGCACCCGTCTGGCCGATTCAGTTGAGACAGCACTCAGGTATGGCGATGGTATGATGATGACCCTGTCGGGTGATGAAACCACCGCTTACTCTGAGCGTTTTGCCTGTCCGGATTGCGGCATCTCGTATCCCGAGATTGAGCCAAGGCTCTTCTCATTCAACTCACCCGTTGGCGCCTGCCCGCAGTGTGACGGTATCGGAACCCGGACTGTTTTTGACCCCGGCCTTGTGATCCCCGACCCATCCCTTTCGCTGAAGCAGGGTGCCATTGAGGTGTGGTCCGGACGTGAATCCTTTATGTACCTGCAAACCATTGAAGCGGTGGCAAAGTATCTGGATATCGGCATGCGTACACCGTTTGAGCAGCTGCCAGAGCGAGCCAGAGAGGTGCTGCTGTACGGGTCGGGCAGGGATAAAGTCAGCTTCCGGTTCGCCACCTCGATGCAGGAGCGTGTGGTTGAGCGCCCCTTTGAGGGCGTGATCCCCAATCTTGAACGCAGGTTTCGCGAAACCACATCCGAGGATGTCAGGGAAGAGCTGGGGCGTTACATCAATGCGATTGATTGCCCGGGCTGCCACGGCAGCCGCCTGACCCGTGCGGCGAGGCATGTGCTGATCAATGACAGGTCACTTCCTGAGATTGTGGCGATGCCGCTGCGTGAATCGAAACAGTGGATAGAGTCATTAACACTTTCCGAACAGCAGCAGACCATCGCTGAAAAGGTGCTGGAGGAGATATCAGCCCGTATCGGTTTCATGATCGAAGTGGGGCTTGATTACCTGAGCCTTGACCGAACATCAGGAACCCTCTCCGGTGGCGAAGCCCAGCGAATCAGGCTGGCCACACAGATTGGCTCTGCACTGGTGGGCGTGCTCTATATTCTTGATGAGCCGTCCATCGGCCTGCATCAGCGTGATAATAACCGGCTTCTGGCAACATTGAGGCGGTTGCGGGATATTGGTAATTCGGTGCTCGTGGTTGAGCATGATGAAGATGCGATCCGGTCTGCTGACTGGGTTATCGATATGGGGCCGCTGGCCGGTGAGCATGGCGGAGAGGTGATTGCGCAGGGGAGCCTTGAGCAGATTCTGGCAGCTGAGAACTCGCTGACTGCCGATTATCTCTCCGGACGCAGAGGCATAGCGCTGCCGCAGCGGAGAGCGGTTGAACCGAACCACCCGATGGTGGGCGTTGAAGGGGCGACAGCGCACAACCTGAAAAACATCACGGCCGGGTTTCCTCAGGCCCGCCTGACCTGTGTGACGGGAGTCTCCGGTTCCGGAAAATCCACACTTACCATTGATACGATTTATCGTGGTCTGGCGCGAAACAAACGCCAGATATCCGAGCGTGTGGGGGCGCACTCCGCACTGACGGGCATAGAGCTGTTCGATAAGATTATCGATATCGACCAGTCGCCCATCGGGCGAACGCCGCGTTCCAACCCGGCCACCTATACCGGCCTCTTTACACCGATCAGGGATCTCTTCTCCTCCGTTCCGGAATCAAGGGCCCGCGGCTACAAGCCGGGCCGGTTCTCTTTCAATGTGAAGGGCGGGCGCTGCGAGGCGTGCCAGGGCGACGGCATTATCAAGGTGGAGATGCACTTTCTTCCGGATGTCTATGTTCACTGTGAATCCTGCCAGGGCTCCCGCTATAACCGGGAGACGCTGGATGTTCGCTATAAGGGCAAAACCATTGCCGATGTGCTGGAGATGACGGTAGATGAGGGCGCTGAATTCTTTGATGTGATTCCAGCACTGAAAAACAGGCTGAGTACGCTTCAGCAGGTGGGCTTGGGATATATCCGTCTTGGCCAGTCGGCTACAACGCTTTCAGGCGGAGAGGCCCAGCGTATCAAGCTGGCCAAAGAGCTGGCCAGACGCGCAACCGGGGATACGCTCTATATCCTTGATGAACCGACCACAGGCCTCCACTTTGAGGATGTTCGCAAACTGCTGGAGGTGCTACACGCACTGGTGGATCGCGGCAATACCGTGGTCGTGATCGAGCATAATCTGGATGTGATCAAGACAGCTGACTGGATTGTCGATATGGGGCCGGAGGGCGGTGATCGGGGCGGTGAAGTGCTGGTGTCAGGCACGCCGGAAGCAGTGGCTGCATGCAGGAAATCATGGACAGGAAAATATTTGAAAAAGTATCTGTAAAAGATGCATGTGACTGCTAGGGTAGCGAGGAAGGATTTAAGCGTCGTGGAGGAGAGAGTATGAATATTTATAGTTTTACAGGCCGTCTTGGGCGGGATTGCGAAACACGGTTTACACAGGCGGGCATGGCGATCTGCTCATTTACCGTAGCTGTGGATTACGGTTTTGGCGAAAACAAGGGCACGAACTGGATTCGCTGCTCTCTCTTTGGCAAGCGTGCGGAAGGGGGCCTGCCAAAGTATCTGGTCAAAGGCACCCAGGTGGCCATTAGCGGTGAGCTTAAAGTGCGTGAGTATGACGATAAGGACGGTAACAAGCGCACCTCAGTAGATGTTTCTGTTGATAAGCTGGATCTGATCGGAGGCCGCAGCGAAGCACAAAGCGGTGGCGGCAATCAGGGTGGTGGCAGCGGCCCACAGAAGAGCAGTGATCCGTTTGCAGACAGCCCGGATTTCGGTGATGTGCCTGTCGATGACGATATTCCATTTTAGAGAACACCTGCCTT
>JAIPJD010000030.1 GCA_021734365.1 Mariprofundaceae bacterium
CGGAAGCAGCCTGAAAGATTGGCGTCTGGCACTTGAAAGCCTCCTGCCAAATCAGGAGTGGGAGGGTAAACTGCTTCCTGTGCCCTACAACTACTCAAAGCCGGTTGTTCCAGTCGCCCTGCTTGAGCAGATGATAGCCGCACAGAGGGCAGTGATCGCCTCACTGATTACCAATCAACTGGATGCCGAAAGATTACGCATTATTGCCTCCATTATTGAAAAAGAGACGGGTGTGGATGCTGAGCGGCCTCTGGTCTCTGCGGTGATACGAAACAGAATCAGCAGGGGCATGCCTCTGCAGATGGATCCGACGGTAATTTATGGTCTCTGGAAACGGGACGGCTCGTTTTCGGGCAACATCAGGCGGGATGATCTGGCTGGTGATACGCCATGGAACAGCTACACAAGAAGGGGGCTTCCACCAACACCGATATGCAACCCCGGCATAGCAAGCCTTCGGGCTGCAGCAATGCCCGCAGATGTTTCCTATCTCTATTTTGTTGCCGATGGCACGGGCGGCCATGCCTTTGCTTCAACATTTGAAGAGCATCAGGCAAACGTGAAAAAGTGGATCAGCATTGAACGCCGGCAAAATCGACAGCGCAGTGTCGGGAAGTGACACTGTATGGATCATGATGTGGTAATCGTTGAAGTTTCATTACCTCCGGCAGAGGCTGTTTTGCTTCAAAGTCTTCTACAGGGTGAGGATGGTCTGGCAACGATTCGCTGCATGGATCCTGAAAAGAAAAGGCAGCAATTCTGGACAACACCGCAGCAGCTGGACGATCTTTACCGGTGGCTTGATTCACTTCCGAACATTTTGCATGTTGAAGTGACGGGTGAGTGGTGTTGGCAGGATAATTCCCGGGAAGAGTTATGGATTGGAGAGCAAGGAGAAAACAGATGAATAACGGTGCGGGGCGGCTGATCACTTTTGAAGGTGGAGACGGATCGGGAAAGAGCACACAACTGCGCCTGACAGCCGCATGGCTGCAGCAACGTGGCCATGAGGTGATTATTACGCATGAACCCGGTGATACACCACTTGGCAGTCAAATACGCAGGCTGCTTCTGGAGGGTGAATATACACCGGTGCCCGAGTGTGAACTGTTTCTTTTTCTTGCCGATCGTGCCCAGCATGTAAGTGAGGTCATTATGCCTGCACTGGATGGAGGCGTATGGGTGTTATGTGATCGTTTTTCTGACTCGACCATGGCATACCAGCTGGCCGGGAGAAAGCTGGCCGATCCTGATGGGCTCGCTGCCATGCTGGAATTCGCCGAACTGGGTGTGACTCCTGATCTTACGCTCTGGTTTGACCTCCCCGTTGGTGAGGCGCTGCATCGAATTAGAAGCCGCAGCAGTATGGGTGAAGAGAGTACACGGCTTGATGAAGAGGCACAGTCATTCCATGAACTGGTTCACGCAGCCTTTGCAGCGTTGCATCAGGCTCATGAAAGGATTGTCCGCATTGATGCATCAGAGCCTGTTGAACAGGTTCAGGGGCAGGTTCAGACCGCATTTGATGCCAGAGGCGTGGTGTGAGCTTTAATCCTGCTTTGGGCCACGAGCTGCTGCATGAACGATTTGCCAGCGGTTTGAGTAACCGGAAGCTGCATCATGCATGGCTTCTTTATGGTGTGAAGGGGATCGGTAAGGCAACAGAGGCGATGTCGATGGCTGCGCTCTACCTCTGTGAGGATAGAGGTCCAGATGGTCGGGCGTGTGGAAGTTGTCACGCCTGCTGCATGCTGAGGGCAGGCTCGCATCCTGATTTTATCGCCGTGGAGCGATTGGAAAAAAAGCGGGATATTACGGTTGATCAGATTCGTGAAGTTCTCTCGTTTCTTTCTCTCAGTGGTATGGAGAGTGAGAGGCGCGTTGTACTGCTCGATGATGCTGAAACAATGAATATCCAGGCCGCTAACGCATTGCTTAAGGGCCTGGAGGAACCCGCTTCGGGAAGCCTGCTGCTGATGGTGTGCCACGATCTGACGCGGCTTCCGGCCACCATCCGTTCACGCTGTATGCTGGGGCACTGTGCACCGCTGGGTGAGGTTCATATGAACAGCGTACTGGCAGAGATGGATTTCACGGATGCTGCCAAAACACTGGCCGTGGAAATTGCCGGAGGCAGGCCCGGACATGTTGCCTCGCTTCAGGATTCTGCGGTGGCTGATGGCCTTCTTCAGTGGCGAGCGCTTCTAAGTGATATCCGACGGGCAGATGTTGGAGAGCTTCAGGGCTGGCTGGAGACTCACTTGAACCTGGTTCCGCATGAGTTGATTGCCGATGTAGTATTGCAGGAGGCTGAAGCAAACCTGGCGAAGATCATTGAGTTTGAAATGCATGAGGCGCTGTTAAAAACCATGTGGTCACTGGCGGCATGGCCTCGTGAAGTGGTTCGGCATAGCCTGAGAGCAGCTCCGGCCCTGATAGCGCTGTTGCTTGAGCTTCGATCTGTATTAAAAGGAAAAATCGCCACATAATTGAAACGAATTGCATCCTGAGTTGCAGGCCAGTCATTTCCGCTACGAATTAAATCAAAATTCAAACTCCATATTGAATTTGAAATCTCCGTAGGCCGGGCCTTCGTGAGTATCCATAAGCCAGCCAAAATCCAGTTCAATGCCATCGGCTATCTCATACTCCAGTACCGGGCCGATTAGCTGTGATTGTTTAGCAGGCTGGAAGTTGTTGGTTGTCCCCAATGATCCGTAAACCTCAATGCCGGGCTTTAATGTGTCGCTTATCTTGTATCTTGAACGCCATGCGTAGCTAAGCGCTGTGGAGGTTGCATCACCCCAAAGAGGGCGTTTGAACACAAGGTTAAACGTGTGTTTCCACTGTTCAACAGGCTTCTCCATGAGCACTTTTAATTCCAGCACATCAGGTTGTGCCAGTCTTGGCACTGCCCATATGTATTCCGCATAAAGGCCCACGTCCATCCAGAGTTGGCCGGGCTCGGTGAGCTGAATAATGTTTGCCCACTTGGCTTGAGTATAATCCAACGATTTTCCGGGCAACTTCTCGTAGACCGCGTAAACGCCGGTATGCCAATGGTTTGTGACACCATAAGAGAGCTCAAGCTGGTGTTTGCCTTTGCCCTGCTTTGCCGGGTCTTTGCTGCGAAATATTTCGCTCTGGGTTTCGAATTCAACTTCGCCTTGTTTTACATTCGGCGAATAGACTTTTTTCGCCAGCACAGTTGTGGGCAGTAACGATACGGCAAGGCATAGGCCCAAAACAGTCATGATTGCTTTCATCTTTTCTCCGAATGAGCGTTGGGTTGAGAGCGTCGCTTGCTAGCTGAATAGCTCGGCATTACCAGAAAAATATAGGCTTAAATGCGATATTGATCGAAATCGGCACAAGAACGGACCGGCTTTCCAGATATACAGGGTATATAAACAGTTAGGAATGCTCTGAAAAAGTCAGAGCATCCTTAGACTGATTTACCATGCCGTGTCTGTGTTGACCGGTCCATATTTATGTGGAGCAGGATGTGCAAGAAGACTAAACAGATCATCCTGCCAGTTTAGAGCCGTAGATATTTGTGTCCCAATGTCAATAAAATGAAGTATAGCCATCAATTTCATGCCTCTTACTGCAGTAAATGTGTAAGAGTATTCGTGTCAAAGTGGAGTAGACGCTCTTAAGTAGATAGAAATCTTCAAGAGAGGCAGCCAATCATGATCTGAGGACTGTTTTTCATCGTCCTTCTCGTTAGAGTCAGGCGAAATCAACAAGCAGGTTATCCAATCCATGCAGCCATACTATGTAACGACGCCGATCTACTATGTGAACGATGAGCCGCATCTGGGTCATATCTATACGACCATTGCTGCTGATGTGCTGGCAAGACACAAACGGATGTCGAGCTTTGACACTTTTTTCCTTACCGGTGTGGATGAGCATGGGCAGAAAGTACAGCAGGCCGCTGAATCCAAGGGTATTGAGCCCATTGCCCTGGCTGATTCCATCGTGGAACGTTATGAGAATCTCTGGCCACAGCTAAGAGTCAGTAATGACGATTTTATCCGCACCAGTTCCGAACGCCATAAGAGGGGGGTTCAGGCGATGTGGTGCAGGCTTGAAAACGCCGGCGCAATTTATAAAGGCTTTTATGAAGACTGGTACTGTGTACCTTGCGAAACCTACTGGAAAGAGACCCAGCTTAAAGAAGCAGAGTGCTGGGAATCAAAAATCTGCCCTGATTGTGAGCGTGCTGTAGAGAAGGTTCAGGAGGAGTCCTATTTCTTTCGTCTGAGCGGATTTCAGGATCGATTGATTGAACATATCAACGCCAATCCGGACTTCATTGCACCGGAATCACGCAGGAATGAGGTGCTGCGTTTTATTGAATCGGGCCTGCATGATCTTTCAGTTTCCCGCACCACCTTCTCGTGGGGCATCCCTGTGCCGGGTGATGAAAGTCATGTGATTTATGTCTGGATCGATGCATTGACCAACTATATTTCGGCGCTGGGTTTTCCAGAGCATGAGGTTCCCAAATACTGGCCTGCCGATGTGCAGCTCATTGGTAAGGATATTTTACGCTTCCATGCCATCTACTGGTCAGCCATGTTGATGGCGGCTGAACTACCCCTGCCTAAACGTATATTTGCCCATGGCTGGTGGACTGTTGAGGGTGAAAAAATGAGCAAATCTCTTGGCAACGCACTGCGTCCGGCTGATCTTCTTGCTGATTATGACGCCGATGTCATTCGCTACTTTCTGTTGCGCGAGGTGCCATTCGGGCATGACGGTGATTTCTCTTTTGATGCGTTGAAGCAACGTTATAATTCTGAGCTGGCCAATGATATTGGCAACCTTTTGAATCGAAGCCTGTCTATGTTGGATAAATACAATGGTGGCGCACTTGGTGAACAGGGTGAGGAAGAGGCGTGTGACAGAGCCTTGATTGCCGATGTGGCTGGCATGCAGCGTGATGTGGATGAGATGCTGGGTCGCCAGGCATTTCATCTGGCACTGGAGCGCATCTCATCGGTGGTGCGTCACGGCAATCGTTATGTCGAGGATAATGCACCATGGGCACTGGCCAAAGCAGGCAATGAAGTGCGACTGAACACGGTTCTCTACCATCTGGTCGAAACACTGCGTCTGGTTGGCTTGCAACTGATTCCATTTATGCCCGAAAAAGCAGGCACGATGCTATCACAGGTGATGTCGACCAGGGTGAACACCTCTGAATTGATGTTTCATGATCTTGGCGGCTGGGGTTATCTGAAACCCGGACATCAATGCAGTAAACCTTCACCTGTTTTCCCCCGTATGGAGTAGCCGTAATGTCGCCAAGGCAGCTGCTGAGAAGGTTCATGCCGGATCATAAAAGTATCCGTGAACACAGGCACTTACAGTTTTTTGGTAAGCTCTTGCATGATCCGAACCTGTGGCATCTGAACCGTCATTCTGTGGCCAAGGCATTTGCAGTCGGACTTTTCTTCGCCTGGGTGCCGGTGCCGTTCCAGATGGTGCTGGCAGCAGGCGGTGCCATCCTGTTTCATGCCAACCTGCCACTCTCCGTGGTGCTGGTCTGGCTTACCAATCCTGTCACGATGGCTCCCATGTTTTATGCAGCCTACAAGCTCGGCGCGCTGCTGCTCGGCGAAAAGCTGCAGCATTTTGATATGGAGCTCTCTTTTGCATGGCTGCAGCATGAAATGGGCCTTATCTGGGAGCCCTTCCTGCTGGGCTGTTTTGTCATAGGATCCGTTTCAGCCCTGCTGGGATACTGCGGTATTCAACTCTCCTGGCGCTGGATGGTGGTGCATAAGTGGCGCAAGCGTCATGCTCTTCCAAAGTAGCCCTGAGCCTGCCTGGGTAGAGCTTTCGCGTTCACTGGCCGAAGCCAGGGGACCCGGCGCCGGGATTATCAACAGGCAATCCATTGGCGGTGGCAGTATCAACTCCGCCTTTCGCACCGACACCCGGGAGGGAGTCTCCTATTTTGTAAAGCTTAACCGTGAAGCGTTGCTGCCGATGTTTGAGGCCGAGGCCGAAGGGTTGCAGGAGCTGCGCAAAGCCAATGCTATCCGGGTGCCGGAACCTGTCCTTGCTGGTGCAGGGCAGGGGTATGCCTGGATTGTTACCGAGTTTATCACCTTTGGCAGGGGCAGTGCTCAATCGCAGGAAACATTTGGACGCCAGTTTGCCGAAATGCATCGACAGGCCGCTGATCGGTTTGGCTGGCACCGGGATAACACCATCGGTTCCACCCCACAGATCAACCAGTGGGATGATCACTGGATCAGTTTCTATCGGGATCAGCGGCTCAGGGTTCAACTGGATCTGGCTGCGGCCAATGGTTTCAGGGGATCGTTGCAAGAGAAGGGTGAACGGCTGATGGTCAGTCTGGACAGATTCTTTGCATCATACATGCCGGTTCCATCGCTGCTGCATGGTGATCTCTGGGGCGGCAATCAGGGTGTGGATGACGCAGGTAATCCGGTAATTTTTGACCCTGCTGTCTACTACGGTGACCGTGAGGCCGATCTTGCCATGACAGGTCTCTTTGGCGGCTTCTCAACCGCTTTTTATGATGCCTACAATGAAGTCTGGCCTCTGGATGAGGGTTATCAAACCCGTAAAACCCTCTACAATCTCTATCACATTCTCAATCATGCCAACCTGTTCGGTGGGGGCTACGCCATGCAGGCTGAAAGTATGATGGATCAACTGCTTGCGGAGTGCTGACTTTTCACGAATACCGAAAGCGGACATTCAGAGTAATTGTTTAATACATAATTTTAAAGCCTGACGGTGGAACCTCTGCGTCTGCCGGGGTTGCCTGAATGCGGCTGACGACTGCGGCAGAGGGACCATGTTTGAGCCACGCCAGCATCTGTTCCACGGCTTCATCCGGGCCGTGAATCAATGTCTCTACAGCTCCATCCGGGCAGTTTCGTACCCAGCCACCGAGTCTCAATTCAACAGCTTTTTCACGGGTATAGTGTCTGAAACAGACACCCTGAACCCGGCCCTCAACACGGACGATCAGTGTGCTCATAACTGGTCGGGCGTGAGTACCGTATCCTCAGCCGTTTCAGCTGTTTTCGGGTAGTTGGTGGAGTAGTGAAGGCCGCGTGATTCGTGGCGCATCTGGGCTGAGCGCACAATCAACTCTGCAACGAGGGAGAGGTTTCTCAACTCAATCAGATCGCGGCTTATCGGATATTGCCAGTAGTAGCTGGCAATCTCCTCCCGGATAAGACTAAGCCGCCGACGTGCCCGCCGAAGCCGCTCATTGGAACGAACTATGCCTACATAATTCGACATAGTGGCACGAATTTCATCCCAGTTCTGCTTGATCTGCACGCGCTCGGTTTCCGGCACGGTGCCGGAATCATCCCAGACCGGAAGTGTTGTATTCTGCGGCCTGGTGCCCGCCTCGATGATGGCATCACTGCAGAACTCGGCCATCACCAGACACTCGAGCAGTGAGTTGCTTGCGAGCCTGTTAGCACCATGCAGCCCGGTACAGGCTGATTCGCCAATTACATAGAGATTTTCGACAGAGGTACGGCCTGCAACATCAGCCTTTACACCGCCGCACATATAGTGGGCTGCCGGAACCACCGGGATCGGCTGCTTGCGCATATCAAGCCCGATCTCCATCAGCCGTTCATGAATATTGGGGAAGTGGTTGATGATGGTCTCCTCTCCCAGCGGTCTGGCATCCAGGAACATGCAGTCCTGTCCACGCTTCTTCATTTCGTGATCGATGGCCCGGGCGACGATGTCACGCGGGGCAAGCTCTCCCCGCTCATCATAATCAAAGGTAAAGCGGCGCCCCTGATTGTCGATCAGGTGGGCGCCTTCGCCACGCAGAGCCTCGCTGAGAAGCATGGATGGATTTGATGGATGGTAGAGACAGGTAGGGTGAAACTGCATCAGCTCAAGGTTCATGACAGCACAGCCGGCGCGCCACGCCATGGCGATACCGTCTCCGGAAGCTGCATGCGGGTTGGAGGTGTACATGTAGACTTTTCCGGTCCCACCCGTTGCCACCACAGTGTGCGATGCTGAGAGAGTGATGATGGAGCCATCCGGATCAAGAAGATAGGCACCGAGGCAGCTGTTTTTTCCGTTGTGCCGCCCCAGTCTGCGGCTGGTGATCAGGTCTACCGCCGTATGACGTTTCAGGCAGGTGATATTGGGATGCTGCTGTACATGCTGCAGAAGTGTCTCTCCAATGGCCCGGCCCGTTGCATCCTTGGCATGGGCAACTCGCCGCTGGCTATGACCGCCCTCGCGGGTGAGGTGAAGCGTTCCGGTCGCCTCTTTATCGAACGGCGTGCCCAGATCGACAAGCTCCCTGATCACGCGACTTCCGGAAGAGATGATCCGGTTGACTACATCTTCATGGCAGAGGCCTGCGCCGGCATGGATGGTGTCAGCAATATGGGCTTCGACCGAGTCAGCAGCATTGGTGACGCCGGCAATACCGCCCTGAGCCTGATAGGTGTTGGATTCGGAGAAATCACCCTTGTTCACAATAGCGACTTTGCCATGATCGGCCAGCCGTTTTGCAGCCAGCAGACCCGCTGCACCGCTGCCCAGTACCAGATAGTCAAAATGTTGAATTGAGCGATGTCCCATACATCCGGAGTTTACGCTTCTTGCAGAATCTTTGTATAGTATGGGTCATTATGCAGCAATTTGCAGTGGTCACTCATTCAGGTAACGGCATAGCCGTGGTTCAGGCGCTGCGTGCAACTTCCTGTGATTCATGTGCCGGGAAGTCTTCCTGCTCAACCCTGGGTTCGTGGAAAGAGCGATCCGTGGAGCTGCATGTTGTTAATCGAATGGGTGCTGCAGTCGGTGACGAAGTTGTTGTAGAGGTGCCGGATCACTTTATTCTAAAGAGTGCCTTTTACCTCTACGGATTGCCAATGGTTGTCTTTTTTGCAGCAGGTATTTCAGCCTATCTGGCATCACCCGTTCTGGGTCTTGCTGACAGGGATCTGTGGGCGGCCCTTGCCGGTATCCTGGCCGTTGTTTTTTACTATGTTGCTGTGGGAAGCGGGCGGGGAGCCGGTCATGGAAAGGAGCGGCTGCAGTTGAATGCCCGTATTGTCCGTATTCAGACGCATCATGATGATCCTTCTCTGGCTTGCCATCACCCCTGATTCATCTATTTTCTTTGTAAGTTAACTTCTACAACATCTGTGTGCGTGAGATGAGAATCCACTCCGGAGGTGAGCGGTGGCTGGAGAGCAGATCAATCACTGATGCCCTGTATCCGTCACGTGGGAGTTGAGATGCCCATGCTTTCACTGCACTGCATTCGTCGGCTCCGCCGGGGTGTCCGCTATAGGCAAGAATGGAGATGATGCCATCTTCTGCGAGAAGGTTCAGGGCAATATTGAGCGCTGAAAGTGTTGACTCAGGCAATGTGATGACTGATTTATCGGAACCGGGCAGATAGCCGAGATTGAACATAACGCATTTGATATGACCATGAAACTGTTCAGGAATGAGATCGGCCATATATACATGGCTTTTCATCATCAGTGTTGCGCGATGATCGAGTTGGTGAGTGACTAACTGTTTGAGTGAGTTGTTTACGGCCCCGGCCTGAATATCGAAACCAAAAACATGACCCTCCTCACCGACATGTTCGGCGAGGAACAGGGTGTCATGACCATTGCCCAGTGTTGCATCAATGACACTGTCGCCCGGCTTGATGGTTGCACTCAGGAACTGATGAACCTCTGCACTCATTGATAGTCTAACCATGCCATCTCCGGATATCAGCCTGAGCGGGCAGGGGGGCGCCATCAATAAGATGGCATGTAAAGGCTTCGGCATGCCATGGAATCATCAGGCTTCCCTTTGAACCGAAGCCGTTAAAGATGCCCAGTCGAGCGTGTTCGGGATGGATGCCGATAAAGGGTTGTTTGTCCCTTGTGCCCGGGCGCACGCCAGCCATATGATTTGTAACCCTGGTGACAGGTCTGCCCGGAAAGATATGTTCCAGGACATCCAGAAGCTCCTGTTTTGCGTCTTCTGTGGCCGTTTCATTAAGTTCACCCCGCTCATAGGTTGCACCAAGTTTGAAGACCCCTTCACTGGTCGGCAGCAGCCACTTTCCGCGATTGATCATGTATGTGGGAATCGGTGCGTCAGACGAAAGCGTAAGGATTTCGCCCTTGGCAGGCTGGAATGGCAGCCAGTCAAACCATGGGTTCTTCTCACCACGCCACCCTTCGCAAAAGATGATTTTATCAGCCTGAACAGTCTGCCACTGGATGTTGTCTGATTCGATTGTGATATCGCCATAAGACAATGGAGCTTCGATCAGGATCTCCTGCTCCCGGAACCACTGATGCAGCGTATCCAGTATGGTGTTGGTATCCAGATACCATGTGTGGTGCTGGAAGAAGCCTCCGTAGCCTGTGTTAATGTCGGGGTGATCATAAAGTTCATGGTCGATGTAGGCGTTGTAGGCGGGATCTCCGGTACGATTTTCCCATGCCTGTTTCTCTTTTTCAGAGCAAAGAATCCGCAGCATCTCACATTCATGCAGGATGCTGACACCAAACCGCGCTTCAATACCCCGGTAAAAGTGTTTTGCCGATGCCAGCAGCGCTTCGGCACCCTCCTGCAGCACCAGTCTCTGGCCGGTGACAGGGTTGATCAGGCCGGCGGCCGTACGTGAAGCGGAGGGTATGGAAGGGTCACTGACAAGAAGAACGTTCCGGCCGGCAAGTGTCAGCCTGTAGGCAAGCGTAGAGCCTGCCAGACCGGCTCCAACGATGAGCGCATCATACAAACGGTTCACCTGGCCGTAAATTGTTCCTTAAACTGCCCCAGTCCATTGGCTTCAAGCTCATCTACAGGAATAAAACGAAGTGCTGCAGAGTTGATGCAGTAACGAAGTCCGGTTGGTTTCGGGCCATCAGTGAAAACATGGCCCAGATGCGAGTCAGCATGTTTGCTGCGAAGTTCAACCCGCCGCATAAAGAGCAGGCGATCCTCTTTCTCAACTATATTTTCCGCAACAAGAGCGCTGGTAAAACTCGGCCAGCCCGTACCGGAATCAAACTTGTCTCTGGAGCTGAAGAGAGGCTCGCCGGATACAACATCAACATAGATACCGGCCTTTTTATTGTTCCAGTATTCATTGTCATAAGGTGGTTCGGTTCCATCCTTCCTTGCTACTTTAAACTGCATCGGCGTGAGTTGCTGTTTCAGTATCTGGTCTGACGGACGTGTCCAGTCATGCATGGAAAACTCCTCGGCAATTGTTGTGGTCGAAAATAGCAGGGTTGCGATGATGATTAATAGTTTATCTGCTTTCATGGCTAATCAGTCGAGTGGTTTGACGGTTTCTTACAATCGTGGCTTTAGCGGCGGAATATTCCATGTATCACTCCTGCAACGGGCTTGCTGGTAATTGTACGCCACCCTCAAGTTGATTCCACCATTGCTTCCATACCTTGCCTGAACTCAATCCACCAACAGCTCGTCAATGCTGATATCACCATTGATGAGCGCCTCCTTTCTCTGTTTCGGAAGCTTTTTGACGGCAGCCTCGACTTTCAGGGCAGAAGATCTGTCACCAACAGCTCTGTTAAACACCAGCTCCAACCCCTCTCTGCCACGAAGGAATTTGGCCCCTTTGCCGTTCCTGTGTTCGCCAAACCTTCGAGCCACATCAGTGGTGATGCCTGTATAGAGATGGCCGCTATCCAGACGGATCAGATAGAGGTGCCAGCCTGTTTCATGCAAAATTGTCATGCCACACCTTAAACCGAATGATTATGTTATGCACAGACCCTGAGACGAAGCATTGATTCATGAGTGTGCTAAACTAAGAGCAGAGGCAGACAGGTTATGAATGGAGCAAAGTCACTGTTTCCGGAGGGAGAGGCGATTCGTCAGGCAGTTCGCTGGATTGCGGAGATGCATGCCTATGATTTAGCCACCATTGAACAGGCCTGCCAGCGCTATGATCTTACTCCTGTAGAGGAGGAGTTCATGATACGCCATTTTCTCAATGCTGACCGTAAAGAGAGAAGTGACTAGTGGCCATCATCCATCCGATATTTAGTCTTAAACAGGAGTCGGGCTATTGATGCCTGAAGTTGGGCTATAATAGAGGTGGAGATTTCAGGAGGTAGCTTATGGAAAGGATCTGGATACTTGTTGCTGATAAGAGCCATGCAAAGCTCTACACCATGAATGGGCGGGCCGGAGCGTTGGCCCTTGAGCGGGAGTGGGATCATGAAGCGTCCCGCAAGCATGAGCAGGAGTTGACCAGCGACCTTCCCGGACGGGCATTTGACCGGGTAGGCGACGGCAGGCATGCCATGGGGCAGCCGGTTGATCCGAAGAAACATGAAGCTGAGCTGTTTGCCCACCAGTTGATTAGTGAGATAGATCGGGGGCGCACATCCAACGAATTTACCCATCTCTGTCTGGTGGCCCCGCCTGAGTTTCTTGGGCTTCTGCGAAAACAGTGCAGCCCGGCACTTGAGCAGCTTATTTCTGATGAAGTTGATAAAAATCTTGTGTTTGAAGATTCAGAAACGGTTCGGGATCATCTCCCAGGCGCGTTGTAGCATCTGGCCGTCAATCCGGAAGGGTCTCATGACCTTCCTGAGTCTGCCTCCTGCTCCCCTGCTTAGCCTCCAGCAGATGGAATTCATCACCCCTGAGTACCACCTCACCACCACAGCCTCTGCAGGTGTTGCCAAAGCCGGAGAAGGGGAGTGTTTTCTGCTTTTCACATCCGGGGCAGAGGCCTTTACGCGCTTTGAACGGAAGAATTAGCAGGCAGAACACCATAATAATGGAAGTGATGATCCCGGTCATCGGCATGAAGAGTGTGAGCGCCATGGATGCGCCCCAGACCGGCAGCGTATAGAGGAGAATCCGCAACGGGGCCGGGGATGTCGGAGATGTGGCAATAGTTTTACGAATGTTGCGGGTCATAGGCCGACTCTAATCAGTGATCTGTTCAGTGAGAAGGTTTTCCAAAAGGTGAAATCTGTTCATCTCCTTCAGCAACACCGGCTGCATCAATAGCATTTTTTTCAAACACTTTTTTCTCTTTGGTGGAAACCGGAGTCGGCTGGATGCCATCCTCGCACCCGGCGAATAGAAATGCGCCAGCAATAAGTATGACTCTTAACATGAAAGGCAGCCTAGTCACCGCCACCACCGTCACTACCTGAGCCTGAGTCATGACCATCGCCATCATGTTTGCCGTGAGTGCTGTGCGATGTGCTGATCTCGATATTGCTGGATGAGTCGGAATCGGAGGAGGATGTGGTTCCTGAGCTGTCCCCGATATGCTCTCTTCGCGACCGTGTCAGCCACGCAACAAACCGTACAATTATTGCAATGACAATGGCCACGACAATAAGAATGAGGAAGAATCTTAACATTATCATTGTACTCTATTGTATTTCATGATGTCTCGACACCCTATTTTTCAGTGCAGTGTAAGCAGTTTTCTCTTCAGTCGAATTTCTCAACGGCTGGTTTCTATGTATGGCAAAACGGGTCTTTGCTTGTATATCTCATGGTCACCACTAAGATCGCCATTTTTTAAGCCATATCCACATTTCACGGGACAATACATTGATTTCTACATCCGGTATCACAATGCAGTTCGGGGACAAGCCCCTGTTTGAAAACATCTCGGTTAAGTTCGGAGATGGCAATCGTTATGGACTGATTGGTGCCAATGGCTGCGGTAAATCAACGCTGATGAAAATTCTGGGTGGTGACCTGGTCCCTACATCGGGCACGGTGAGTGTCGGCCAGAAGGAACGGTTGGGTAAATTGCGTCAGGATCATTTCGCTTTTGAAGATTGCACGGTACTCGATACTGTGATGATGGGTTTTGAGAAGCTGTGGAAGATCAAGGAAGAGCGTGATCGGATCTATGCACTGCCTGAGTTCACTGAAGAAAATGGCATGCGCGCAGGTGATCTGGAGAGCCAGTTTGCCGATCTGGATGGCTACAGCGCCGAATCAAATGCAGGCGAACTGCTGTTCAGAATGGGAATCCCACTTGAAGCCCATACAGGGCTGATGAAATCCATTGCGCCGGGCTGGAAGCTGCGTGTTTTGCTGGCACAGGCACTGTTTGGGGACCCTGAGATCATTCTGCTCGATGAGCCCACCAACAACCTTGATATTGATGCCATCCGCTGGCTGGAAGGTGTGATCAACGAGCGCAACTGCACCATGATCATTATCTCGCATGACCGTCATTTTCTGAACAGTGTTTGCACCCATATGGCCGATATTGATTATGGTGAGTTGCGCATCTATCCGGGCAACTATGATGACTATATGGCCGCCGCATCACTGGTACAGCAGCAGTTGCTCAGTTCAAACGCCAGAAAAGCGGAGGAGATTCAGGAGCTTCAGGCTTTTGTCCGTCGATTTTCGGCCAATGCATCGAAAGCCACTCAGGCACAATCGCGCGCCAAAAAACTGGATAAAATTAAACTTGATGAAGTGAAGCCTTCAAGCCGTGTGAGCCCCTTCGTCCGCTTCATTCAGGATAAACAGCTGTATCGCAACGTGCTGGAGCTGAAAGCCTTGAGCAAAGGTTTTGGTGATCAACTGCTGTTTAAGGGTTTTAACATGAGGGTTCCGGTGGGCGAACGCGTGGCTGTGATTGGCCCCAACGGTATCGGCAAGACGACACTGCTTCGTTGTCTGGCAGGTGATCTGGAAGCAACCAGCGGCAGCGTCAAATGGTCGGAAAATGCGAATATTGGCTACTATGCCCAGGATCATTCGGCTGATTTTTCAGAGGATGTTACTCTTTTCGACTGGATGGCTCAGTGGAAGAAAAAAGAGCACGGCGAACAGGAGATTCGAGGTAATCTGGGGCGCATGCTCTTCTCCAAAAACGAGATTAATAAATCGGTTAAGGCGCTCTCCGGTGGTGAACAGGGTCGCATGCTGTTTGCCAAGTTTATGTTTCAGAATCCCAATGTACTTCTGCTCGATGAGCCGACCAACCATATGGATATGGAGTTTATAGAATCGCTGAATACAGCACTGGAAAATTATCCCGGCACCCTGATCTTTGTCAGTCATGACCGGGAGTTCGTCTCTTCACTGGCAACGCGCATTATCGAACTGACACCTGATGGCATTGTGGACTATCATGGTACCTATGAAGAGTATTTGAAGAGTAAGGGATTCGTTTAGTTCAAAGCAGGGTGGTTTTGCATTGAGTAGTGAGCAGCTAAAACAGCATGAAGCATGGTTTGAAGCAGCCAAAAGCGGTGATGAAGAAGCACTGAAGCGGGCACTCGCATCCGATAGTGATGTCAACGTCGTGGATGAGTTGGAAAATACTGCCCTGCATTATGCAGCCATGCATGCCCATTTGAATGTGATGCGGTTACTTATCGAACATGGTGCAGCTTTAGACGCGGTCAACAAACGACTTTCGACACCACTGCATCTGACCAAAAAAAACATTGATGCCATTCGCATTCTTCTGCAGGCAGGAGCCGATCCGAATTTGAAAGATGCGGATTATGATTACCCATACTACTTTGCCTTTTATGGCTCGATGACACGCGAGCTTACCGAACTCTATATCAAATATGGTGCAAATCTGATGCTTTACGATGACGGGGAGAGATAAGGAAGAGCAGATGAGTAACCAGGATCAAATAGTCCAAATCGCCGAGCTGATGCAGCGTAGTGGCGTGAAGTTCGGCACCAGTGGCGCACGCGGCCTTGCTTCTGACATGACCGACCGCGTCTGCTATGCCTACACCCTGGCGTTCATGCAACATCTTAAAAGCAGTGGTGATCTTATCGCGGGTGCCAGCATCGCCATTGCCGGTGATTATCGCTCCAGCAGCCCACGTATTATAGCAGCAGTTGTGATGGCCGTTCATGATTTTGGATTCACTCCCATCAATTGCGGCCTGATCCCAACCCCTGCAGTTGCCTGTTATGCCATGGATAAAGGCATGGCGAGTATCATGGTGACTGGCAGCCATATCCCGGATGATCGAAATGGGATCAAATTCTACAAACCGGCCGGAGAGATTCTTAAAGAGGATGAGCAGGGGGTGTGCTCGCAGAGCGTGGTTATCCCTGAAGGTCTGTTTAGTTCCGATGGGAGTGTCAATAATCCACAAACCCTTGCTGATGAAGAGCCGGAAGCGAGTCGGATGTTCATCCAGCGCTATCTCGATTTTTTCCCGGCAGGTTGTCTCAAAGGCAGAACAGTCGGTGTCTATGAACACTCAACGGTGGCTCGCGACATACTTGGTGGAATTTTTCAGGGGTTGGGGGCTACAGTGGTGCGTTTGGGCCGCTCGGAAGCCTTTCTGCCTGTCGATACCGAGGCGATCCGCCCTGAAGATGTGCTGCTGGCTCACCAGTGGGCTAAAGAGCTGAATGTCGACAGCATCGTCTCCGCCGATGGCGATGGTGATCGCCCTCTGATCAGTGATGAGCAGGGTAACTGGCTGCGTGGTGATGTCGCAGGAATCCTCTGTGCCCGTTATCTCGGAGCTCAATATGTTGCCACACCGGTAAGCTGTAACAGTGCCGTTGAGAAGAGTGGCTGGTTTAAACAAGTTGATCGTACCCGTATCGGTTCCCCCTTTGTGATTGCAGCCATGAATGAGGCACTTGAGAAGGGGACAGTTGATGTTGTTGGCTATGAAGCCAATGGTGGCTTTTTGACCGCAAGCGATATCACCATTGATGGGCGCACTCTTAAAGCTCTGCCAACACGTGATGCAGTGATCGTGCCTCTGACGATTCTGCTAATGGCCACTGAGGCCAACACAACCATTTCAGAATTGCTCAACACATTGCCCCAACGTTTTACATCCAGTGGCCGCCTGAAGGATTTTCCGACCGAATTGAGTCAAAGTAAACTGTCAGCGTTGAACAGTGGTTCAATGGATCAGGATATGGTTGCTGCCGATGCCCTGTTTTCTGACGCCTTCGGCCCGGTTGCATCAATTGATTGCACCGATGGTATCCGTATCATCTTTCAATCTGCAGAGGTGGCGCATCTGCGTCCGTCCGGCAATGCCCCCGAACTGCGCTGCTACAATGAGGCTGCCAGCGAGGCCCGTGCTGAAGAGATGAACAGCCGTTGTCTGGCGATCATCGAAAGCTGGCGCTCAAGTTAGGCAAGAATGATTATACGAATTACTTTCTGGCGCTGACAACAATGCTGCGCCCGAGAAGCATCCGCCATGAGTTCAGCGGTTCCATCAGCTCACGGTTGGAGTCATCAATCGCCTTGTATTTACGGGCCTCTCTGCGCATCTGACGCATGGTAAAAAGACGAATCGGGATGTAGCAGAGAATCAATGCAATGATGGATCTGGCATTGTATTTATCAAAACCGCAGTGAAGGTTTTTATAGCCCGTGTCCAGTAGCGTATGTCCTAAATAGAAGTAGGAGAGGGGGGTGATGTGCCCCATGGTGCTCTCAGGAGAGTCGTGACCGACCGGCATCGGCCCGAAAAAGTTCCAGAAGCCGTAAAAGAAGAAACGAATCCTTGATTTGAGGTTGAGGATATTCGGTGTGGTCATCACCAGTAGCCCTTCAGGCTTCAATACGCGGTAGATCTCCCTGAGAACAGTACGATGATTCTCAAGATGCTCCGCAACCTCGGTAAAGGTTACAAGCTCGAAGCTGTTGTCACCGTAAGGGAGGCTACCATCGTTAAGGTCAACAATATCGTCCTTCTGCCCTGGAATCTTCATGAACTCATCGCTGTAGTCACAGACACTGCTTTCAAGACCGGGAAATAACTCCTTGATCAGCCGGATCAGTGCACCGGTGCCGCTGCCGATATCAAGATAGCTGCCCCTAAGCTGCGGAGCCTCCCGCAGAACGGTGTCCCTCACTGCCAATACGGTTTTATCAAGGCTGAGCTCATTCATCAGCTCATGGGTTTCAGGTGCTGTCATATTATCCTTCCAGTATAATCTGCAGAGAAGCTATCAAAGGAAGG
>JAIPJD010000031.1 GCA_021734365.1 Mariprofundaceae bacterium
CCAGTTGAACCGTTGCCGCATCGGTAATGTGCAGCGGTGTTGACAGTTGCCCGATCAGGTTCGGTGTCAGCGAGCCGTAGACGCAGGTCAGTTGCAGGGTTCGGTGCAGCGGCGCCTCTTTGAGTCGCTCAATAGTTGCATCCATAAGCTTTCTGTACTGGCCGAACAGGATGGCATTGATAATGGGCTGGTGATCGAAAAACCAGACAGAGCGAGGCCATAGATAGGCCCACCAGTAGTGGCGGGCAAGGTAATCTGGAATGCCATCGAGGAAATATTGATAGAGTTTCATCTGTCAGCAGTTGTCATTTAACAGCAGAGAAAGATCAGGCGGCATCAAGTGGTTTCCAGCTGTTCCCAGGCGGAGAGAAACCGGGCAAAGTGCGGGCGGGCTGCGGCCTCGCCTTCAAGATAGTTGCGCATACCGAGTACAGCCCGGGCATAGGCGCCTTCCGGGAGGGCGCCACTGAACAGCTGCCAGCGAAGCAAGGTAAGCAGCGTGGTGCAGACATCGGTTTCACAGTAGTTGCGGATGGCCTCAATTTCACCGGCCTCGAACATACCCCGCACATCATCCCCCGCTGTATCCAGCTTGCCCGGGATGCTGAAGGCGGATGCCACCTCATGCATACTACAGCGTGCCGAGGCTCCGAAATCCGAGAGCACTTCAAGCAGATCGATGTGATACTGCTGCGAGTAGCGGGCATCGTAGCTGTTCCAGCGATCCCCCTCCGAGAACCAGCGCGGGCAGCTGAGCGAATGAACCATGGCCCGGTATTTCAGCACGGGAATATCAAATCCGCGTCCGTTGAAGCTGACCAGTCGGGGCGCACGCTTTTCGATCAGGCTGAAAAAGCCGTCCAGCAGTTCCGCCTCGCTACTCTTTTTGTCACCGCCCGATGCGATGCGCCGCACCACCATCTCAATGCCCTCTTCACCGGGCTCACAGATCAGGTGGGCATAGCTGATGGCCACCACCTGATGGAAAGGCTGGCGGGGGAAATCATTGTTGCCGTTGGTTTTCTCCAGGAAGTAGCTGCTCAAGGCATCCCGGGCCTCAATATCCGTAAGCTCCGGCTCTCCCAGCAGTTGCCGTGCGGCCTGAGCGTCGGGCACGGTTTCAATATCAAACACAATCAGGTCACGCTGCATTCATTCCCTCCCCTCCGCTTGCTCATCACAGCAAATTACATGTTATTGAGGTTACACATCAATTGCAAAAGTTATGCAGGAGATCTACGCTAGGCTACAGCGATTCCATGGGAGAGGGTGATAAAAATGCACGAAACTAGACCTGCCCCTTCATCCAATATCAAGGAATTCAAGGGTGTATATAGGAGGGCAATACGTGGAAAATCGAGTGCACGTATTACCAAGTTATGCCGCAAGAAAGAAAAGGAGGGCCGGTTAATGAAAAATATATTTCTGGCAACAACCGCTATATTTTTTCTGGCTAACTGTTCAGGAAATTCCGTGGAGGTGGACGCCTGCGTTAAACGAGGGGTGGCGTACTTCAAGGAAATTGGTTCCTACCCAACTTTGTCCTCGGCCCCAAACAAAGGTCGTAGAGCGGAAGATGTGGTTCGTGAACGATGTAATCGTACAACCACAGCGTTTTAGAGATTAGGTGTAACGATTCCAGTGTCTGTGTTGAGTCGTCGATGTTGTTGACGAAAAAAGTGGCATAACAAGCGCGGCTGAGCGCCAACGTTAGGTGCAAAACAAATGGAGAGAAATGTGAAACATACAATTCCGAGTATACTGGTCGGCTTCGTTCTGGCCTTCATGATCGTCGGCTGTGACAAACTCAACGAGCTGAACCAGCCTAGCTCGGAAGAGGTTCTGAATAGCTATCTAGATGCCTCGTTGAAAAGCCGAAGCGAAGAGGCATACGGGTATGTTTCATCTGAAGATAAATCGGTCAAAAGCCTCAGCGAGTACAAATCTGAAAACGACAAAAAAGATAATCCGTTTGCCGCAGTTGTTGTAAGCAACGTTTCTTTCAAGGTACTGAAAGTTACCGAAACAGGTAGTACAGCCAATGCGGATGTAGAAATTACTCTCCCAGATATGGGTGTGATGTTCAAAGACCTTATGGGGGCTGCTTTTAGTTCTGCGTTTGGCGGCAAAGATAAGGGTGAAATAGAGAAAGCACTAGCAAAGAAATACGAAACTGGGGAAGTCCCAACCACCACGAAAAATGAAGAGTTCCACTTAGTAAAAGAAAAAGATGGCTGGAAAGTATTTTTAGATTGGAAGGCGAAAAAGGTAGCAAAGGAAAAAGAAGAAAAAATAGCCAGCTTAATCTCTGATGCAAAACAATTGAGAGAATCAAAGAAGCTATCTAGCGCAATTCAAAAATACGAAGAAGTATTGGCCCTAAATGGTGAGATGGTTGAGGCCAAAAAAGCGATTGAAGAAACCAAACAAGAAATACAAGGAATCGAGGAGAAGAAAAAATATCTAAGCAATGTGGTTCTTTATGATCTGAAGGCTAAATACTACGAAACGTATTCAGAAAAGAAAATGCCTGGTGTTGAGTTCAAGGTCAAAAACAAAGGAGATCGCACCCTGAGTGAAGTTCAGGTAACCGTCTATTTCAAAGATGCGAAAGGCACAGTAATTGGGGAAAAACAATATCATCCTGTTCTTGTAACAAAGTATTCGTTCAGTGGTGACAATAAGCCACTTAAGCCAAATTATATTTGGCAAATGGAACGCGGAAAATTCTACAAAGCTGATTCTGTACCGAGTGAATGGAAAGAGGGATCGGTATCGGCAAACATTACAAACATTGAATTTTCAGAGTAGTAATGCATGAAAAGCATATAATAATCACGTGCACTCGAACAGCAAAAAGCACCGCTCGTTCCTTGCTCTGCTTTTATCTTCCGGTGATGTGAAGCGTTATGTTGTAAGGAGAAACCATGGCGAGTGAAAAACCAACAATGATATTGCTCTCCAAATCAGATATGAGCAAAGAAGAAATATCGGGATTATCTGATGGAGAGGCATGGAAGCTTATTTACTCTATTCGCACCGTCAAAGCCAAAGACACCCGGCTACAAGTTTGTTTCACTGGCTTTGGTACCAGTAAGAAACAAGAGCTCACTGATCTTGCTAATGCCAATAATTTCAAAGTTGTTTTATCGGTAACTAAAAAGCTCGACTTTCTGTGTGGTGATGAGAACGCAGGCCCAAAGAAAATCGAAAAGGCTGAAGCTCAAGGAGTTCAATTCCTCAATGAAGGCCAGTTCATTCAGTTAATTGAAACAGGCGAAATTCCAAATGCAACATAACACAGCGCTCAAAATGGACGCCAATTCCGCTGCACTCCATTGCCGCCAGTGAGCTTGGTGTTAGATCATCAAGCCGAATGTTTCCTTCTTCCCATTTTCAACAGGCTCTTCTCACCGAAAAGAAACGCTGCACCGAAGAAGATTATAGCAGCAACGAGAATGGTGACCCCAAGCCAGAGAATCTGCATCCACTTGTCTGTTGTCGGGAATGCCCAGAGTTCGGTAACGCCGATAAGGAATGCAACTATTGGCAGGCAGGCAAGCAGAGCCCGCAGCATGCGCTGAACGGTACTGCTGTCCATGATCCTGCCCTGCTGTTTCCGAACATGGAAGATCAGCAGCGCAACATTGAAAAAGGCCGCCAGCGAGGTGGCCAGTGCCAGGCCGACATGAGCCAGTGGCTGCATGAGAATGATCGCCAGCACGATATTGATTATGACGCTGATGAAAGCGAAGCGCATCGGACTTTTGGTATCTTTACTGGCAAAGCATGCTGTTGAGAGCACCCGTACCCAGCAGAATGCAATTAATCCCAGTCCATACGCCTGCAGTGTCTGGGCCGTGGCAATGGTGGCGGCATGTGAGAATCTTCCGTGTTCAAACAGAGTGGCAATGATCGGTTCTGCCAGAATAAAAATACCGATCATGGCGGGTAGCGTGATCCAGGTGAGCCAGGCCAGCCCGTTCCGAAGATCTTCTTTTGCATCATTGATACGCTGGTTTGCCATATGTTCTGAGAGTGTGGGCAGTAGTGCTGTACCCATGGCAATGCCGAAGAGAGCCAATGGAAGCTGTACGATACGATCAGCGTAGTAGAGGTAGGAGACGGCTCCGGCAGGTAACAATGTTGCAAGGATGGTACCGACAAGAATATTGATCTGAACTGCAGCAACACCGAGCAGAGCAGGCCCGAACAGCCTGAGTGTCTGAGAAACGGCAGGGTTCCTGAACTTGAATGAGAGTCGTGGAATCCAGCCGATCCGTTTCAGTGCAGGGATCTGGATACCAAGCTGCAGCATCCCGCCCAGTATGACACCGATGGCCAGAGCCAGTGCCGGATTCTCAAACGATGGAGCAAGGATGATGGCGGCAAAAATGATGGCAACGTTCAGCAGGGCCGGGCTTGCTGCAGCCAGTGAAAATCTTTTATGGGCATTAAGAACAGCCCATGCCATGGCTGAAAGTGAGATCAGTAACAGGTAGGGAAACATCCAGCGGGCCAGAAGCACTGCCTGGTTCCAGCGCTCCGGCTCATCATGAAAGCCGGGGGCAAATCCAAGCAACAGCCAGGGCATAAAGATGATGCCGGCCACAGTAAAAAGCAGGAGCACGATGAGCAGCAGCGTAGCCAGAGCATTCAGGTAGGCGTGCGATGCCGCCTCACCTCTCTTTTGCTCATCAGCCAGTACCGGCACAAGCGCAACGGTCAGGGTCCCCTCGGCAAACATGCGCCGGAAAAAATTGGGCAGTTTAAAGGCGACAAAAAAGGCATCTGCAAGTGGCCCTGCACCCAGAATACGAGCCAGCAGTATGTCACGGATAAAACCCAAAACACGGGAAAGCATCGTCCACCCACCCACGGTGGCGGCGGCACCAAGCACACTTTGCCGCCTGTTTTCCTTGCCACTGTTTGACTTAACGGCTCTATTGCCCATAATGCGCGACCCTTTTTGTAAACCCCTGCATCGGTTTAATGAGCCAAGGGTGCAGAGGCGTGAGAAAGAATGCAATGATAGCTTAAATGCATTGTAAATTTTATTGGAATCGACCAAAGGTGGTGATTTTTTAAATGCCAGGTATCAAACTTAGCCCGGATGAGCCTATCGAATTGGCTCTAAAACGCTTTCGCAAACAGGTGGAGCGTGGTGGCGTGATCAGCGAGTGTCGTCGTCGCGAAGCTTATGAGAAACCTTCTATCGCTGCGAAGCGGAAAGAGGCGGCTGCTCGTAAACGTCTGATGAAGCGCCTGCGTCGTACGCGCTCACGTGAAAATCGCGAGTATTAGAGTGCATCTGTTCTGAATGATCTGAAGTGCCGGGCCTCTGTGTCCGGCATTTTAATTTGTCAGATTCGAAAAACTGCTTCCTGTAGTTTTTCTTAAACGCAGGAATAAAAGCGCGATTTTATCCCTGCTCACAAAATCAGTTATCCATGATGCCTGATTTTACCGGCTGGAGATGGCCTGCGGAATGGATGTAGCTGACTTAATAAATAACCAGAGGGATGTCATATGTTGATGCAGCAGATTACAGATGAGATGAAACAGGCGATGAAGGCCGGGGACAAGCTCAAATTAGGTGCTATCCGGATGCTGCGTGCTGCCATGAAAGACAAAGAGATCGAACTGGGGCATGCACTGACCGATGAGGATGTGATTGCTGTTGTCGGCAGGATGATCAAACAGCGAAAGGATGCGGCAAGCCAGTATAGTGATGCCGGCCGTGATGATCTGGCGGCTAAAGAGCTGGAAGAGAACCGTATTTATGAGGCCTATATGCCTGCACAGCTCTCCGAAGAAGAGGTCGCAGAGATGGTTCACAAGGCTGTTGCAGAGAGTGGCGCTGAGGGCATGCGTGACATGGGTAAGGTGATGGGAATGATTCGCCCGAAGCTGCAGGGTAAAGCTGATATGGGGCTGGTTTCCGCACTCGTGAAACAGAAGCTGCAGGGCTGATTGCTGCGCTTGCGTAATCGGCATTTAGCAACTTAAATAGCAGAACAATGGCTCAATTCTCCCCTGCATTTCTGGATGAGGTTCTGGCACGTACAGACCTGGCTGAAATTATCGGCCGGCATGTAGAGTTGAAACGCTCAGGATCCAATCTGATGGGACTCTGTCCATTCCATCATGAAAAGAGCCCCTCGTTCTCGGTATCACCCGACAAACAGCTCTATTACTGCTTTGGCTGTGGCAAAGGGGGCGGTGCATTTCAATTTCTGATGGAGCATGATGGCTACGCCTTTCCCGAAGCGGTGGAATATCTGGCAGAGAAGGCCGGCATCGAGGTTCCCAGGCAAGCGGCATCTGATCCCGGTGAGACAGAGCGCCGTAACAGGGCCTTTGAGCTGCTCTTGAAGGTGGCCGATCTGTTTGCCAGACAACTTGCCGGGGAAAAGGGAGTCGTTGCCCGTGAATATCTTAATCATCGTAAGTTGCCGGAAAAAATTATCCGGGACTACAAGCTCGGCTACGCTCCGGCCGGCTACGGTTTTCTGCAGCACTGTTTTGGCTCTGATGCCAGAACTTCAGCGCAGCTGGAGTCCATCGGCGTGCTATTCAAGGGCGACCACGGTTACGTTGACAGGTTCCGTAACCGGCTGATGTTCCCCATTCGTGACCGGCGGGGGAAAACAGTCGGGTTTGGCGGCAGGATTCTGGGTGATGAGAAGAGTGCGAAGTATCTCAATTCACCGGAGACACCATTTTTTCATAAATCGGACCTGCTCTACGGGCTTGCTGAACATCGTGAAGAGATACGCAGGCGCAGGCTACTGCTGGTGGTTGAGGGCTATATGGATGTACTGGCGCTGGCAGCACATGGTTTACCGATCGGGCTTGCGCCACTCGGCACGGCGATTGGCGAGCGGCAGATTCTGGAGATTCTCCGGCTGCATGACGGGCCTGTTTTCTGTTTTGATGGCGACCGCGCAGGCAGGCAGGCAGCATGGCGTGCGCTGGAGCGGATGCTGCCGGTTCTGAAGGCCGAGCACTCGCCCAGGTTTCTTTATCTGCCGGAGGGGGAAGATCCTGATTCGCTGGTAGGAAAAGAGGGGAGTGAGGCTTTCAGCAAGCGTATAGAGCGTGAGGCTCGCCCGGTGATGGAGACATGGCTGCAGGGGTTAAGGAACATTGCCGGGCAGGGGCGCGATGGAGATGCCCGCATGGCAAAAAAAGCCGATACGATGTTAAAGAGTATGACGGATCATTTTCTGGCCGATGCGTGGCGGAATGAGGCAAGCCAGAAAACGGGCGTTCCCATTACGCAAAAGTTTATTAAAAGTGATGCCGGAACCGTTCGATTGAAGGCTGACAGGATGAGTGCGGAAGAGAAATTTGTTGCCGGATTGCTTCAGAATCCGGCCCGTTTCAGTGCGCTAACCGATGAGGATTCAAGGGTTTTTCTTGACACCAACCCTGTTAATGGGATATACACCCGAGCCTTTTTTATTATCCAGAATAGCAGAAAGGGTGAAATCAGTTCCGCCGAGCTTATGAAAAAGCTGGCCGACAGCGCTACAGATGATCCAAATCTGGCATTATGGAGCAATGCTCCGGACATCGAAGATGAAGTATTTTCCAACCTGCTGGCAACAGTGCGTGCAAATGTGATTCGCCGCAGGTTGAAGGGTGGTATTGGCCTGCAAGAAGCGGTGGAGCTTAAGCGCAGGCTGAATGAATTGGATGGACAACGCAGAGGTAATGAATGACAGAATCAACAGTTGATCAGTTTCGTGTGAAAGAGCTCGGCTCACTGATGGCCAAAGGTAAAGAGGCCGGATACATCACGTATGCCGAGCTAAACAAGCATCTGCCTGAAGGGCTGGTCTCAGCCGACAGTGTAGAGCAGATCATCAATCTGTTTACGGAGATGGGTGTTGAAGTTGTCGATCCCGAGCGTGCACCGACCGGTGCTTATGCCATGCGTAAGGACCGTCTGCGTAAAGAGGACTCTGCCCTGCGTGCGGATACCACCACGCTGGGCACAGTCATTCGAATTGATGACCCGGTGCGGATGTATCTGCGCGAGATGGGAACTGTTGAGCTGTTAACCCGCGAGGGTGAAATTGAGATTGCCCGTCGTATTGAAGAGGGGCGGTTGCAGGTTCATGAGTCGATTTGCCTGTGTCCTGCCACTTTCAGAGAGATCATGCTATTGGGCGAGCGCGTTATCCAGATTCGCGATGAGGCGATTGAGCTTGAGCTGGAAGATGGCCCGAATTTCCGCGATATTCTCGATATTGATGATAAGGTCGTAAATGCCGCTGCCATTGCCGAGTATGAGAACCGTCTCAACAAGAGCGATGATGACGATGATGAGCCGACAGATACGGAGAAGCTTGATCCGGATCAGCTATCCGCCGCCATTAAGGCGCGTACGGCTACGCCGGATGGCACGCCGATGGAAGAGACCATCATCACCAAAGAGGAGCAGCTTGAAGAGGCGCTGACTCACTTTGATGCGGCCAAAGTGCTTCATGACGAGTTCATCAAACTGAAGAAGCTCTCTGATAAAAAGCCGGGTGATAAAAAGCGTGCTGCGCGGACCCAGGCAGTGCTTGATGCCATGTTGATGGAGTTGGTATCGATTCCGTTTTCAACCAAACAGATTGATGCACTGGTTCAGCGCTTTAAGAATGCTGTTGAGCGGGTTCGCAAGTACGAGCGGGCCATTCGTGATTTTGCTCTGGAAGCCAGGATGCCGCGCAAACTCTTTATTGAGACATTCCTGCCGAATGAGACCAATGAGCGTTGGGTCGACACTATATTGAAGGAGCATGGCGACAAGCCATGGGCCGAGGCCTTCGGGCAGCGTGCCGGCAAGATCCGTGAAAACCAGCGTCGCCTGAAACGTGTCGAGCAGGAGAGCGAAATGGGGGTGGAAGAGCTGAAGTCTGTCGCCCGTAAGCTTACCATGGGTGAAGCCAAGGCACGTCAGGCCAAGCGTGAGATGATTGAGGCAAATCTGCGTCTGGTTATCTCCATTGCCAAGAAATATACGAATCGCGGGCTTGGGTTTCTTGATCTGATTCAGGAAGGAAACATCGGTCTGATGAAAGCGGTTGATAAGTTTGAGTGGCGCCGTGGTTATAAGTTTTCAACTTATGCAACATGGTGGATTCGTCAGGCGATTACCCGCTCCATTGCTGATCAGGCACGAACCATCCGTATTCCGGTACACATGATTGAGACGATCAATAAGATGATGCGCGTATCCCGCCAGATTGCTCAGGAGATTGGCCGTGAGCCGAGTCCGGAAGAGCTGGCTATTCATCTGGAAATGCCGGTCGAAAAGGTCGAGCAGATTCTGGAAGTGGCCAAGGAGCCGGTCTCGCTCGAGACACCAATCGGTGATGACGAGGACTCCCAGCTTGGAGATTTTGTCGAAGACGAGAATGCTGAAAACCCACTGGATGGAGCAGTCAGTGAGGCACTGCGTGAGGCAACGCTTGAGGTGTTGGAAAATCTGACACCACGAGAGGAGAAGGTGCTTCGCATGCGTTTTGGCATCGGTATGAATACTGACCATACCCTGGAAGAGGTTGGCAAACAGTTTGGTGTAACGCGCGAGCGTATTCGTCAGATTGAGGCAAAAGCGCTGCGCAAGCTTCGCCACCCTTCACGCTCCCAGAAGCTGAAGACCTTTGCGGACTCACCTGACGCCCCGTCTGTTGTATAACAAAAAGGGCCGCTGAAGAGCGGCCCTTTTTTGTGTTCTGACAAGCCGGTTTTTTTCATCTGCTGTCCAGCATGGCGCTTACATCTCGTAAACACCGTGATCCCCGTTAGATTTTATCATTAATAGGAATGTTGGCTGGCACGAACAGATGCTGCTACAGGGAGGCTTTACGCTTCCGCCAATATCGCATTGCTACTTTCCCATTGCTAAAAACAGAGCCTTTTTGGGCCAGCATCTCCATGCCGGGCATGACGATGTCAGAGTAAAGGCCCCGGCTGTTACCGGGGCCTCTCTCTCTGCCCATCATGCCACGGGGAGGAAGGTGTGACCATGAGCGGTCGAGTGATGAGTTGATCGACACAACCGGCAGACAAGACAGGCAGAGGGGCCGTGAGCTTGTGCGCCTATCTGCCCGGGTGGAATGAAGGCACCCGGACAAATACTTTGTTCGTAAAGCTCTCCTGATACGGACAGAGAGCTTTCACAGGGAGTGGCCGGTTGTTCCGGCCACTCCGTGGATTACGTCCGGTTACGCTGTAAGTGGTATTGATTCAGCATAACCGGCCGGTTTTGCGGGTAGCTCAGACAGCCCCGTAGGCATGCTGGGCTTCTGCCTCTGCCAGATCACGTGCCTTGATGGCATCATATGTAAAGATTACAGGCTTAACCTTCAGGCCGGTGCCATTCGCATCTGCCAGATCATGTGCATAGATACTGTCATACTGCCCGTGTATACGCTTGACGTACGGGGCGGCATTCCAGAATGCAAGATCACGTGCATAGATGGCATTCTCATTAGCAGCAGGACTTACTGCAGGGGCACCATTCCAGAACGCCAGGTCACGTTCATAGATGGCGTTACCACTATCAGCGAGATTTGCTGCAGAGGCGATACCGGGGACAACAAGGCCCAGAGCGATAATAAAAGCATAAGTACTGTTTTTCATTTTAAGTCTCCTTTGGCGAATACTATCCGTATCACGCCACATGCAAGACACCTAGCAAGGGCCGTGCCAAACCAGCCTATAACCTGCCAACCATCTGAAAATAAAGGATAATATGTATATTTTATAGCAAACCGGGAAGTTGCCATGCTGTAAAGTAAACGTTAACATTGACGTTCAGATATGAACGATACTGTTCACAAGGAGTAACTGTTATGGATCTTATCAAGCTGCCTGACCTTTCACATATCATTGATAACCTGGCGGAGGGGATACTCTTCCTCGACAAGGATCGGCGCATACTGTCGATCAACCGGTCGGCACTGGATATGATCGGGCAGACGGAGGATAAGGCCGGCACAATTATCAGCCAGCTGTGCCCGGATCTGTTCCCGGGCGCACAATGTGCCCGGGAATGTGAGCTCAGCGGTGTCTGTTCATTGATGGCAAAGAATCATAAGGAGATGGAAAAAGCTGAAGACGTTACCCTCGGCGGGCCGGAGAATACGATGGTGACGCTGAATCTTCGGGCTATCGCCATTGCTTCCGAAGAGACCCAGGCCCGCTGCGCAATTCTGCTTACTAATCGTACGCAGGAGCGACAGCTTGCAGAGGAGGTGAGCCAGCGTATTCGTATGGGGGGGTTAATTGGTCGCAGCGTGCCCATGAGAAAACTGTTCCAGCATATTCTACGGGCAGCAACAAGTGATGCCAGCGTATTGATTGAGGGAGAGAGTGGTACAGGCAAGGAGCTTGTAGCCAGATCGCTGCATGAAAACTCAAACCGGTCAAACGGGCCGTATGTTCGCGTACATTGTGCGGCACTGGCTGAAAACCTTCTGGAATCGGAACTGTTTGGGCATGGCCGGGGCGCTTATACCGGTGCTACGACAGAGAGAAAGGGCCGGTTTGAGGCGGCCCATACCGGCACGCTGCTGCTTGACGAGATCGGTGAAATATCACCGGCCATACAGGTTAAACTGCTGCGCGTGCTGCAGGAGCGTGAAGTCGAGCGGCTGGGGGAAAACACGCCGCGCAAGGTGGATGTGCGCATTATCGCCGCTACCAACCGGAACCTGCTTGAAATGGTCAGAGCCGGCACATTCCGCGAAGACCTCTACTACAGGCTGCACGTGCTGCCCATCCAGACCCCCACGCTGCGTTCGCGCCGTGATGATATCCCTCTGCTTGTTCAGCATTTGCTCTCCGAAATGGCAAGCCGCTACGGGCGCACTCTGGAAATTTCGCCCGAAGCGTTACAGGTGCTGGAGAACTACGACTGGCCGGGGAATATCCGCGAACTCGTCAATATCCTCGAATTCGCCTTTGTACAGTCTGACGGTCTAAATATCCTGCCCTCACATTTTCCGCCGGAAATTCACAATCAGATAGCACTCCCTGCTTATCAGACAGCAGAAACAAAAGCGTCCGGAAGTATGCCAATCTCCTATTACCGCTCACGAATGCAGCCGGATGAAGAGAAAGAGCTGATTCTCCACTCCCTGAAAGAGACAGGGGGCAATAAGGCAGCAGCAGCCAGGAAGCTTGGCATGTCACGCACGACCTTATGGAAAAGGTTGAAACACTTCGGCATGGTTTAATATCAACAGATTTGATTAAAAGTATCGAAAACCGGGGCATAAAAAAGCCCGCCAGAGGCGGGCTTTTAAACTTCTACAGGTAAAAAGCCTGCTTAGAAGCGACGCTCACGAGGCTTGGCCTCATTCACACGCAGGTTGCGTCCACCAAGCTCTGCACCATCCAGGGCTTCAATGGCAGCATTGCCTTCATCATTGCTCGACATCTCAACAAAACCGAAGCCACGGCTACGGTCAGTTTCGCGATCAATGACCACTTTTGCACTGGTTACGTCACCGAACTCAGCGAAAATTTCGCGCAGTTCTTCATCGTCAGTACGGAAAGAAAGGTTTCCAACATAAATATTCATACTTAAATTATCCTCAACAATATAAAAATTCAAATCCATCGGATTCGGACTTCGCCCAGGGTGGCGGTCATAAACCCGTGGAAAAAATCAATGGATAAAATCATCGGGGAAAACATGCACAACTGACAAAATCAGCGCCACTCTAGGTATAAAGTGTGGTACGGCAAGTTAAACCGGTGCTTTACAGATTTTCACGCCTTGCGAACAGTAAGAGGGTGATGCGATTCCTCTGCCCCTGTTCAGCCCGTGTTAGTAGCAACCTATCCATCCATTTCACCAAGCCCATCGAGCATGGCAGAGCTGTTTCTATACTGATTAAGGGCGGAAAAAATATTCAGCAACAGCATCAGGCACGAGGCCGCAAAAATCAGGGTGGCTGGATAAAATATCCAGCCCGAAGGCCAGATTGCAGAGGCTGCCAGAAGAAACAGGGCAGCTATGTGCATACGCAGTTGACGTCTGGCCGGCTGATCGGGAAGCAGCTGTTTCATGGTTGGTAATTTCACATACTCATCAAGTCTGCCCTGCAAATGAAACCAGAGTAAAAACGGTACGATTTTATAAACCATGCCGGTAATCAGTGAGATCAGCACTCCGACCAGAACAACCGTACCGGTCACCAGTTCCATGGCCGGGGAGAGTGCCTGTTCGGGTACTACGGCCCCGGCCAGCCACAGCAGTGTGGCAACAAGTATTGAGGCCATGCCGAGCCTCCAGTAATCCAGCGTCACATCGGGGATTTGACGACGACGCTGGCGCTGCAGTGACAGCGTCACCACTGCAAACAGTGAAAAACAGAAGAGCACCAGGATCATCAGCCATGAAGCCATATCCGGCCAGAACAACACAGAGAATGAGTAGGTCAGCAGCAGGCCGAACATCACCTTTGTCAGCCATTTCATGATGGGCTTCGGGTACCCCGGAGTTAACTGAAACATCGGCACCACCTGGAAGCCGACCCCGATAAACAGCAGCCCGGCCCAGCCAAACAGCGCCCAGACCAGATGTATATCAGCCCATACCACCCCGGCAAATATCTCCGTATCAGCCGTAAGCTCTGACCCGACAGAGACACCAACAATCATGGCAATGGCCAGAGAGCTCACGGAGAGGCGCATGGCCGTTACCGAATCTGATTTTGATTCAGCTCTGAACAGGCTATTCAGGGTTACCGCCAGAAACAGTACGATGCAGACAGCCAGTGTCAGGAACGCCGTCGTCAGCAGTAGCTGCTGAGCAAACAGAAGGCCGGCAGCCAGCAACAACACACCAGCAGTGATCAGGCCATGCAGTATTGAGCTGATCAGAACCGGCTTTTTGACCGGTGAGCCGACCAGAACCGGTAGCAGTTGCTGCATGGCACCTATCATGGCCATGGAGATAAAGCCGAGCGTGATCAGGTGGGTTAAGGCAACCATGGATGGCGACCAGCGGCTTAGGAAAATATCCGGGCCACTGATGAGCATCAGCAGTGCGGCTGCGATACCAAACAGCGGAGCAGTGAGAAAGAAGCGCAGCGGTACCGATAGCGGTGGAGCCTGATCCAGTGAGAGTCCGCTAGCCGTATTCATGGTAACCCGCGGATCGCCGCATCTACGGCATCTCTGGCCTCACTGTCCTGCTCTCTCCAGATCAATACCCGGATGATTGACCCGGCACCTTGTTGAGTCAGAAAAGAAAAACCGCGTTTTTGCAGGTGTGGATACAACAGCCTGGGCTCCTGATAATGAATGACTTCCAGATAGTGGCCGGTTGCAAGTGTTGCCACAGCTTCCAGCACTGCCTCCGCCGGCTCAGGGCATGCCAGACCCCTGACATCCAGCGTCCGCATTTTTGTCACGAATCAACCAATATCTTTCATGTTGCCAAGTACCCGGTCGGCCTCATCCTGGCCCAGCACATTATCGCACATGACGTAAAGCATCTGCTCCTCTTTGGCATTATGCTGCTGCATCAGAATCAGCAGCGTTTCTGAAATACCGAGATAATGATCCGCAGCCTGTGCTTCAATGTCACTGTTCATCTCGGCAATCAGCCCCCGGATCTGCACATGTTCGGCCCGCATGACCATGGTCGGCCCGCCGCTCATGCCCGTCCTCTCCTCAAAAGCGGGAAACAGGATATCTTCCTCATTACGAAGATGGCACTCCATAGACTCGGTAAATGCTGAGAAATCCTGCCCTGCCTGCTGCCAGTTGCCAGCTGCAACGGCGGCTT
Organism: Mariprofundaceae bacterium; assembly: GCA_021734365.1. Taxonomy (GTDB): domain Bacteria; phylum Pseudomonadota; class Zetaproteobacteria; order Mariprofundales; family Mariprofundaceae; genus WSZY01. Next base: position 14,807 of record JAIPJD010000031.1, read on the forward strand.
CGGCATCTGCAAACATGGCATCACACTGTCTGTGTTGTTTGCTAAAAGTGCTGTTAATCAACGCCATCAAAATCTCCTCTGGTTTCCAATCCGACATAGCCTGACCGCCGTTGCTCTGTTTGCAAGGCGGTGGTTTGCAGTGCCTGAATAGTTGTATTAAATTTTTCCTGAAGCGGATTCGAATTAACACCAATATCACCTGTTCAGGCATTGATCGACATCAATTCAGACCGGCCATGAAATGTAAGTGGCTGAGCGGATGCAATGCACAGGATAAGATACAATAAGGCAAGAAAAAAGCCTGCAAACACTAGGCTTACAGGCTCTTATGGGTTCTCTGCGAACCCTCTAATGGTACCGGAGACTGGACTCGAACCAGCACGGGTTGCCCCACCGCCCCCTCAAGGCGGCGTGTCTACCAATTTCACCACTCCGGCGTTTTATATATCCGCAAAAGGCCTCCTGCCTTTTGCTTCTATCGCTTCGGCGGCACATGTCCGCCTACGCTTACGGTCTCACGATGTTCGACCGCCCCACTTCCTGTGGGGGAGGGTAGTGCTTCCACCTGTTTTGGATGGATAGGGAATTTTGAAGCTCCCATCCGCACATGGAAGTGCGGCTTTAGTGAGCAGCGCGGATTTCGCAAAATTCGTGCTGCGTCAAAGCAATTGGCACGGATGCCAATTGCGTATTAATCATTCAGCGGCTGGAAGGCCGTCCTCACCCATGTTGCTCTTCAACGTCTTCGGATCAAATCCGCCAGCAGGTTCTGCCGGGGCCCCTTCCGTCTGAACAGGCTGGGTAATGGTTCGTTCGATCACTGAACCGCTATCCTGCTGTGAAAAGAATGCCAGTGTCAGGCTGGTCACCATAAACGTAGCTGCCAGACCACCGGTCATCTTCCCCAGGAATGAACCGGAACCACGGCTGCCAAACAGTGTCTGGGCTCCGCCGCCACCGAAAGATACTCCCATGTCGGCACCCTGACCGCGCTGGATCAGCACAACGCCGATTAACAGCAGGGAAACAATGACATGAAATACAATCAACATAGTAGTCATTAAGACTCTCCTTAGCCTGCTGTTTCAGCAGCAGCTTCAACAATTTGCATAAAGGAGTCGGCCTTAAGGCTCGCCCCTCCAACCAGTGCGCCTTCAACGCCTTCACAGGCCATCAGCTCCTTGGCATTTCCCGGGTTTACACTGCCACCGTAAAGCACACGGCAATCCTTACCCAGACGCTTCAACTCTTCGTGTACAAAGGCATGCGTCTCAACCACCATCTCCGGCGTTGCGGTCTTGCCTGTACCAATTGCCCAGACCGGTTCGTAGGCAACCGTCAGAGGCTTATCTTTCGGCGCACCCTTCAATATTGCCAGCTGCTCAGCCAGCACATGATTGGTAACACCCTTTTCACGTTGCTCCAGCGTTTCACCAATGCAGAGGATCGGCTCAAGCCCATGCAGCCATGCTGCATTGAGTTTGCTGCGGATCTGTGCATTCGACTCGCCGATAATACTGCGGCGCTCGGAGTGGCCCAGAATCACATAATGACAATTGGCATCACGCAACATGCGAGGGCAGATAGAGCCGGTAAAAGCGCCTTTTTCCTCGTAATAAACATTCTGGGCTCCCAGAACCACGCCCTTTTCAGCCAGCAGCTTGTTCATCGGATGAAGAAGTGTGAACGGTGGCATCAGTGCAAGTTCAATATGCTCCGGTGCCGGGTTTTCCCGTAGCTCTGCAATGAACTCTTCTGCTTCCTGAAGCAGGCCGTTCATTTTCCAGTTGCCTGCAATCAGACAGCGTGTTGAACCACTCATATCATCCTCCGCCAAGCGTTAAAAAGCACTAAAATGGGGCGCGAAGTGTAGGAAAAATGGGCCTCATAGCAAGGAAAACTCGTCAATTCGCTTGCGACAGGTATCGTTGCGATATGAATAGCGATTCAAAACCTTATGCCAAGAAAGCCCTCGGCCAGCATTTTCTTAAAGATCGAAAAGCTATTGAAACCATTGCCGCAGCGGTAAGCGAGGGTGCCAACGCAGTGGAAATTGGTCCCGGCCCCGGAGCAATTACTGAACTGTTGCTGGAGCGTGTCGCCAAACTGACTGTCATCGAGAAGGATAACCGCTTTGCCGAACAGTGGCAGCAGCGGGCAGAGGAGAAGCAAAACCTCGCCGTGGTTCATGGCGATGTTCTGGATGTTTTGGAGAAAGCGGTGACGCAATCCGCGGCTGACTGGGTGGTCGGTAACCTCCCCTACAACATCAGTGGCCCTCTGACTGCGAGGTTGGCAGCACTGGAGCTCTCCGGTGGTATGGTGTTGATGTATCAGAAAGAGGTGGCCGATCGTATCGTATCCGGCCCGGGCAGTCGGGTTTACGGCAGCCTTTCGGTCATGGTTCGTCATCATTATGAACCCAGGCGACTGCTGGTGCTGCCGCCCGGCGCATTCGCACCGCCACCCAAAGTGCACTCTGCTGTGATCACATTAACACCCCATCACCGCCGGCCCCCATGCGACATCCGTGCGCTTGAAGTAACGCTTCGCGAGGGTTTCCGTCACCGCCGAAAAACCATCTTCAACAATTTTAAAGGCAAGCTGAAACTGGTGGACTGGATGGAGCTGGTGATCGATCCGGATTCAAGGCCTGAAACATTGCCCTATGCGAAATGGGCGGCCATTGCTCATCGGCTCTATCCTGATGGTCTGGGGATTCGCCAGGGTTTAGGGGAGTGGTAAGCTGGAAAAAGGGAAAAGAGAGGGAAAAGGAGTCAGAGCCACTGCTGTCCCACCTATGAATAAAAAGGAGGCCTGATCCTCGTGTTTTTGTTACAATGATTGCACCACACAAGTCATTGATAGCAAAGGAGAATCAGGCCATGGCTCATCATAACACAGTTCTTTCCCAACT